>CAYNTN010000003.1:0-80316 GCA_964399995.1 uncultured Ignavibacteriaceae bacterium | reverse complement strand
TAATCCATGTTGCCGGTAAATTATTTACTATCCTGGCAAATTTAAAATTTAAATTAGAGGAAGAATTGTTACTTACGATAGCTCGTATCTGTACGACCTGTATTGAATCCTGAATAAATGGAAGTTGTATGTGTGATGATCCCAGTGGAACATAAGTAAATCCTTGTGCATAAAGATTTTGAAAATTAAAGCAAAGAATGAGGAATATTAAATATAAAAATGGTCTTTTTGAATTTTTCATTTTTTAAAATTTTTAATTAATTTAATAATCCCAATAACTTATTAGAATATTTTTGATGAAATATAATCAGGGGATAGTTCTTTTACAATCCTCTTACCAGGGATCCTGATGAAATTGATGAAATACTGATAAAACATTAAAACAAGTTCTGTTCTAATTTACCAACGAATCAAAATTTTTACTTTAATAGCGTCATTTTTTTAATTTCAACTTTATTATCAGTTTCGAGTCTATAGAAATATATACCAGAAGATAAATGGGAAGCGTTAAAATTTACTTTATAATTTCCTGCTTGTCTTACTTCATTTAAAAGCGTGGCGACCTCTTTACCTAATAAATCAAATACTTTCAATTTTACATAACTCGCTGCCGGTATTTCAAAGGTAATCCTTGTAATTGGGTTAAATGGATTAGGATAATTCTGGCTTAGCTCAAATTTATATGCTTGGTATTCATTATTTATTCCGGTAGGGTTATCAATTCTAAATTGATAAAAGCCTGCAGGTGCAGTTAAGGGTTTTGCAATAGTTCTGCCGCTGTTAGAGTTAGCGGAAATGTAATAATATATGTTTGTTCCGATCGGTTGAGCCGGGATGTAAGTTCGAAATGTATCCCCGGTAAGTTGTGTCATTGTTAATTGATTGAAACCGAGTGCAGTATCTGTGCTCCAATAAACTCTTGCATTTGCTATATTACTTTTTGTTTTGATGTATGCTTTTACTTCAAAAGGTAAAACTGTGTTATTCGTATTGTAAAGCTTTGCATGAGAAATGAATATTGGCTCAAGGGCACCTATCTCCTTACCAATACAATGAATAGCTCCACCGGCAGAAATCATTGAACTGCAATTAATTCCAACAACCTTGTACCCGGGCAAACTTTCTCTATAAATTCTTAAAGCAGTAGTATCTTGTGGAAATCCATAAATAGGAACGATAATAGTCTTATTAACGAAGAGCGAATTTGTGTAAGTAAAGTAGCTGGAGTTTGGAGGATACTGACCGGTTGCACTTGGAGGCATGGGTATTCTTACAACTTTAAATGGTCTTCCGTAACAGGTAAGAAAATTATTTAATATGTATTGCAGATTAGCTTCAATAAATGGTCCATCCGAAACACCGGGAGGATATTGTCCTACTAATAAAGTTTCTTCATCTAAAACTTTCATATGCATATCGATGTGATGAATACCGTCATACATAAGGTTATTCATTTTAATATATCTTCTAATTCCATTATATTTTCTCACAATTGTATCAATTTCTGCTTCTGTGTGATTAGGATTTTCATCTAAAACCAGCTTGGATGAAAATGCAGTCCCGTTTCCATCATGTAAAAAATTCCCTCCGGGTGAAATTAAATCATTTGGTGACTGAGTTGCTTGATAAATAGGAAGATTAGCATAGTTTGCGAAGAAAACTGAAATAACATCATCTAATGGCCTGGGTCTGTTGTAAATCCAATCAATTATTTTCAGACTGTCCGCGACTCCAGAATAAGCTGACCATGGACCATAATCCCTGCTCCACACAGAATTGAATGGAGCGATTAAAAATTTCAAATTAATTAATGGAACACCTCCGCTCGTCAAAAAACTTTTTACAGAATTTGAATCACTGCAAACAATGTAAACTAAACATTCATCCTGGATGTAATCCACCATTTGTCTTAAAATGGTAGTATACGAAGTCCATGTAATTAATATCCCCTGAAATTCCTCCCATTCGCTCATTGTTCTCACAGGTGCTGAAGGCGGATCAGTACCATCATTTAAAAATGGAGGCTGATAAGATTTGTATAATTCTTTTTCTTTATCTGTCATAAAACGCGGAAGGTCCTGGGAGAAGGATCCGCTTGTTAAAGAAACAAATAAAATTAATGTAAGTAATTTATTCATGATGTAGTATAATTAAATTTTCCATGTTTTAAAATCAACAATTCTTTTTTGTGCATGAGTTAATGACTATTTCAGCAAATTGGATACAGCGGGTATTAAGATAAAAAAAGCTCCGAAAATAATTCGGAGCTTTAATTACCGATTGTATGCAAATTACTTTATCAATGTCATCTTCTTAGTGTCGATCATTCCATTTGCTACTAATTTATAAAAATAAATTCCGCTTGATAATTTTGAAGCATCGAAATTTATTTCATAAGTTCCGGCACTTCTGAATCCGTCAGCTAAATCTGCTACCTCTCTTCCCAACCTGTCATACACTTTCAAAGAAATATTTCCCGAATTAGGGAAAGCAAATTTTATGTTTGTTGTTGGATTAAAAGGGTTTGGATAATTCTGATGCAATTCAAACGAAGCAGGAACAGATGAAGAAATTATATTTTGGTTTATAGTAGTTAATACGCTGTAAACAATATCCATTTTAAACAAATTGTATGTTTGCATATTCAGCAGATAACCTCTTTCAGGAACCATCATTCCGGCACCGGCACCACCTAGTCCGTTGTTTACATTAAAAAAGTTTGCACCGCCGTTAGTACTGAAATAAGATTGTGTGCCGTAATTTCCAGTTAATACAACCGTTGGATCTTCATGACACATATCCGAGCCCCAGCCGCTTCCCGAATTATTAGATACTACATTCCAATTATCTCCACTATTTGTCGTTCGGTAAACCTGGGTGCTGCTCCATGTCGTTGCATAACAAATGGCATTATTAAAAACAGTATTACACATTGATGGGACTTCAGAGGATGAACCCGGTTTTACCAGAGTCCAGGAAAGCGCAGAGTTAGTAGATTTCCAGATATCAGCACCATCGTCTCCTAAAAATATTACATTCGACTCGTCCCACTTTATAATAATATCACATGGCTGATCTATCCCGGAATTATTATATGGTGCTACTAAATTAAAAGAAGCCCCGATATCAGTTGATTTATAAACACCTTCACCTGACCCGTTTGACGGTGCAAAATAAAATACTGAAGGATCGTTCTGATCCATTTCTAATGGCTGGCCGTAAGTACTGAAATTTTTTGCAATAATATTTGTCCATGTAGCTCCGTAATTTGAAGTCCTTACTACACAATCCGTAGAATTTTCCATTGCAGCTAACCAAACATTTGTATCAAGAGGGCTTACATAAAATGAATGGGCTCTTGAACCGATTCCAATGGTTGCAATTTGCGACCATGTTTCCGATCTGTCTCTGCTGACAAAAACTCTGTTCCCGTATACAACGAACGCTGAATTTCTGTCCTTCGGATGCATGCAAAGATTATTTCCTATCCCGCTTCCGCTTGGAGTTTTTGCTACCCAGTTCATTGATACAGTTGTTCCTGCAGGCAATTCCCAAGTTTGTCCGCCGTTAGTTGTTTTGATGATAGCATCATTTAAGCTGCTGACCGCAAATCCTAAACTTGTATTGTAATAACATATATCCACAAGGTTTGCAAGCATTGGATTTATTTCAAAATTAAAAAAGTTGCTGCTTCCGTTCTTGTTATTTCTTATAAATCCACCGCCACCGACGACATGAACGTCTGTAAAGGATGTACCGGATATTCCTCTTATATCGGAATCTGTTCTTGTAACTACCGAAGTCCAGCTTCCTGTTGTTTCTTTTGTTAGGATAGTTCCATATTCACCGGCAATGACCATTCCGTCAGTAAAACATTTAACTACCAGCAGGTCTCTTGTAGTGCCACTTGTCACTGGGATCCAGTCAATTCCACTGTTGATTGTTTCATAGATCGATCCCATATCTCCTACTACAATACCTTTGGATTCATCAGTGAAATAAATAGAATTTAATTTATTTGTAGAACCAACCGAACCGGTAAGTGACCAGTCCAGTCCTCCGTTAATTGTTTTGTAAACTGATCCGCCATCACAGCATAGAAATCCAAGGTCCGAATTTACAAAATAGATAGAATTAATAGTGATATTTGTACCTATATTGTAATTCGAAATTGGTGAATTCATGGTTTTAAATGTTTTATAAACATTCCCATTAGTTGCACCGATCCATACATCATTTTCGAATGCAAAGACAGTTTTAAAATTATCAGTTGTATAAGTATATCTCGCCCAAGCATTTCCTGTATTTGATGAACGGAAAATACTTCCCTGATCTCCGACAGCTATTACATTGGCACCGTCAGGAGAAAATATACTGTTAAATCCAATAGCTAAACTATTAGTTGCTGAAAAAAGGATAATGACTGATAAAAGAAAGAAGGAGGCAATAATTCTTTTCATTTTGATAATAATTTAGATTTATTAAGTTTTGTTTTTTAAAATAATATAATAGAATTTTTTGTTCAATAAAATTCTTCGTTCTGGATTTTTACTAAATTCTCTTTTCATT
The DNA here is from genome assembly GCA_964399995.1 of uncultured Ignavibacteriaceae bacterium. Lineage (GTDB taxonomy): Bacteria > Bacteroidota > Ignavibacteria > Tepidaquicellales > Tepidaquicellaceae > JAGPCH01. The sequence continues at coordinate 75,747 of CAYNTN010000003.1, read as the reverse complement.
TTAAAATTCAAGCTTTATAAGTCAACAAAAATGTGAATATTCCCAAAATGATAAAAACAATTCCCGTGATTAAATTTTCTTTGTGTTCGTTCCGGTATACAATCATCTGTTCTTCTTAAAAATCTGGTCCTAAATATATTGTGGTTTTTATTTTAATTCTTCAATAAGAAGTACTCAACATACTTATCATTATAATTTTAATATTCTGATTGCACCATGTCCACCATTCCGAAAACCGATTATCAGATCAGGTATTTTAGAATCAGTTAAATATACAAATCCGCCTGCTACGATCACTCCAATATTTACAATAACATCATTTGAAGTAAAAATCCAGCTTGCCCGCATATGAATATCTCCGGCTTTATGACTATTGAGCAAATATAAACATATAGAATTTCCAATCAGAGCTATCAAAGAAATAAAAATCATTGTTTGAAATACTGGAACTTCACCTGTTCCCGAAAAGCGTCTAATCACTTCCACGAAACCTAAAAGAGCAAGGATTAATTGGAAATATCCGCTAATTTTTGCGTTCGGCTGATTTTGTTTGCTCTTTGAAAGTTTCAATTAACATTGTCTGAATACAAAATAAACTAATAAGAATGTTCTACACACAATACAGTTACAATATCATTAATCTTCGTGTTCACTAAGTTCATCTTTCTTCAGTTCAGCTTTTAAATAAAAGGTCCCTTTTGATATTACTTCAGTTCCCGCTTTTAATTCTTCGAATGGAATTATTTCAATAAATTTATCATCCGAAATACCAGTGTTAACCTGATATTTTTTAAATACAATCCCCTCTCCACCTTTTTGTTCCTCCCCTTCCCTCTGCTCTTCACCTTTCTCATGCTTATGTTCTTCTTCATCTGAATGTTCTTCATGAGTTTCAATTCTTTTTCGTTCATCAGTTTTTACAAAGATAAATTTGCTTTCACCTTCTGACTCAATCGAAGAAATTGGAACTGCCAGAACATTACCGTCAGTCACATATATTTTCGCAGTTACAAACATAAAAGGATAGAGTTCCTGAGATTTGTTGTTAATGGATACTCTAACTTTCACTGTTCTGTTTTTGTCATCGAAAATTTTATTTATAAAAGAAACTTTTCCTTCATAACTTTTATTGGGAGTTGAACTTGCTTCAATGAATACTTTCTGTCCCACTTTTACATGAGACAAATCTTTTTCAAATATACTTAGATCAACAAACACTGTTGACGTATTTACAATATGAAACATATCCGTTGAAGGTTCAACGTATTGTCCAACGGTTACTCTCCTGGAAGCTATATTTCCCGATATAGGAGAAGTAACCGGATAATATCTTTCCAGTTCATTACTGTTTGCTCTGTCTTCATAATTATCAAGACTTGAAATAGAAATCTTATAACTCAACATTCTTTGTTCGGCGGATTTCAAGCTAATTACTGCGTGTTCGTATTCAGCTTTTATTTTGGAAAATTCTTTTTTCGAACCGATATCATTCGAAGCAAGCTTCTGCTGTCTTTCATATTCTGTTTGTGCATGTTCAAATTCATGTTTTGCTTCAAGGTATTCCACTTGAGCGTTTATTAAATCCAGGTTTTCGATCAATGCAAGTGTCTGACCTGCTCTGACAAATGATCCTTCCTTTACATATATTTTTTTTACCCTTCCCGGAATAATACTGCCAGCGTTTGATTCATTGTCAGGGTTTATCATTATTTCACCGTTAACTTTAATATATCCGTTGATATTTTGAGAATCAATTTTTGATAGTTCAATCCCCATGAGTATAATTTGCTCTTCAGTCAGTGCAACCTCGTCTTCGTGATTTTCGCCTTCTTCTTTATGACCGGATTCTTCAGAATGCATATCTTTACTTTCATTGGTCGCTTCGTCTTTATTGCTGCATCCGGAGACAGCAAGTATTAACAATAAATTTATTATTAATATGATAATTAGATTATTTTTCATTTTATTTCTCCCGCAGTGAGTTTTTCCAGGTTAATTATTGATTGATTATAATTGTAAATTGCATCCAGATATTGGGTTCGTGTTTCATAAGCGAGATTCAATGCCTGTAGATATTCTAAATATCCTATCTCTCCTTCTTCATAGCTTATTTTTGATTGTCTGAGGATTTCTTCGGTTTCTCTTATAGCTCCTTCATTAAAAAATTTCAACTGCCTTAAATTGTTTTCATAATTTTCAAATGTCCGGTTAATCTGATTTTCCAATGAATTCTTGAGATTAATTTCTTCGCTTGAGGCAATCTGAAATTCATAATTAGATTCTTTTATTTTACCCGAAGGTTCCCACCAAAACCAAAGAGGAACTCCAAGGCCCAATTCCATTCCCCAGTAGTTATTATCATCTCCAAGCTTTTGTCTGAAATATTTAAAACTTATGTCAGGAAGAAGCTCCCCCTTTGATAAGGAAATCTTATTCGAAAATTTTTCCTTTTGATATTTTATCATCTTCAGTGACGGGTTATTATTGAAAGCATTTTGAATAAGGTCTGTTTTCGAGAAGGTAACTTCCCTGAATAGGAGCTCTCCCTGAGGCAGGATATCATAATCTACATTCATTAGATTTTTAATTTCTGACTGGACAGATTTTATTGACGATTCAAAATTTCTTATTTGGTTTTCAAATTTAATTTTATTGACTCTTGCACCCAGTACCTCAAGATTGGAGGTAGCACCGGCTTCATATTTTCTTTCCGCAGTAATTAAGAATTCTTCATAGATCCTAAAATTTTCAGTTGATATTTCTAAAAGTTCATTCAGTAAAAGAAGCTGATTGTAGTTTATTTTAACCTCTTCCTTAAGAGAATTTACCGCAACGTTCAATTCTTCTCTTGCAACCTTCACCTGAGAATTCTGAACGTCTGAACGCAAAAAGTAATTTGAAGGAAATTCTATTTCCTGTATAACTCCTATTTTCCTGCTATCTGCATTACTCAGGCTTCCCTGCACTCCTTCATACTCAATAAATAATTCCGGTTTTGGAATATTGAACGATCTTAATTTGACAGCATTTTCCTTGTCGATGTTAAGTCTTGAGGTCTTTATCGACTGATTGTTTTCTATTGCTGTTTTAATTACTTCATCCAAATTCATATTAACCTTATTTTGAGAAAACACAGATTGTTTTAAAGAAAAATTCATCAGTAAAAGTAAAATTAGAATAAAGGATTTTATTTTTTTCATTTTGTATAAAAAATTATTTATATTTTAAAAGTCTCAAACTATTTAAAATTACTATGATTGTTACACCAACATCTGCCATTATTGCCATGACAAGATTACTCAACCCTAAAATGGCCAGTACAATAAATAGAAATTTTGTTGTGATAGCAAATATTGTGTTTACCTTTATTGTAAAGAGTGTTTTTCTGCTAAGCTTAATTAAAAATGGTAATAGCTTTAAATTATCCGTCATTAACGAAATGTCAGCGGTTTCGATTGCAAGATCCGATCCTGCTGAACCCATGGCTATCCCAACATCAGAGTTAGCAAGAGCTGGTGCATCATTGACTCCATCTCCGACCATTGCAACACCGGAATATTTTTCTTTTAGCTTTTTGATCTCATCTGATTTCTCCACCGGCAATAACTGGCTCCTTACATCTTCTATCCCGACTAATGAACCTACAAATTTAGCTGCATTATTATTATCCCCCGTCATCATTACCGGCACTATCCCCAGGGACTTTATTTCATTTATTGCTTCCTTGCTTTCATTCTTTATTTCATCAGTGACTGTAATTATCCCTTCAACATTTTTTTCAGAGCTTAAGACCAGAGCTGTTTTTCCCTGAGCCTGTAATTCTTCAACCTGTTTTGTCACATTTTCTTTTACAGTTGCTTCCCCGGTTACATATTCAAGGCTTCCTAAAAAATGATGTTTATCTGTGCAAACAATGCAGTCCCCTTCAACTCCTTTTCCCATTACTGCCTTAAAATTTTCTACTTTGTGAAAATCTATATTATCCTGTTTCGCTTTTTCGACGATGCTGTTTGCAATCGGATGCTCGGAAAAAATTTCAAATCCTGCTGCACAAGCGATCAGTTCTTCCTTTGTAAATCCATTTAAAGGGATTATATCACTAACTACAGGTTTTCCTAATGTAATTGTGCGGGTCTTGTCCATTGCAATTGCTTTGATGTTTCCAATAGCTTCCAGAAATTTTCCTCCTTTTATCAATATACCTTTTGAAGAAGCATTACCAACAGCAGAATAAATTGATATCGGAGTGGAAATTACCAGTGCACATGGACATGAAATCACTAATAATGTGAGACTCATTAATAACCATTCATCGAAATTTCCATTCAAAAACAAAACGGGAATAACAACGATTAAAACTGACAAAATCAATATCGAGGGTGTATAGTAAGAAGAAAATTTTTCTATAAATCTTTGTGTATCTGCTTTTGCTGTTGTGGCTTTAAATGTAACTTCTATTATTTTTGCTAAAGTTGAATCATTTGCCTTCTTTGTTACTTCAACTTCTATATAACCCTGTTTGTTTATTGATCCTGCAAAAACAAACTGACCTGATCTTTTGTCAACGGGAATAGGCTCTCCGGTGATCATTGATTCATCGACAAAAGATGTGCCTTCGGTAACTTTACCATCCATCGGAATTTTATCCCCGGGTTTAATAATTATTATTTCACCGATATTAATTTCTTCAATCGGTACCTTATCTTCTCTATTCTTAATCGTTGCGGTTTTAGGACTATTGTCAATCAATGATTGAATTGCAGATTTACTTTTCTCAATTCCAAATCTTTCCAATTTCTCCCCGAGAGTAAACAAAATTAACACAATAGCCCCTTCAGGATACTGACCTAAATAAAATGCTCCGCAAACTGCGATAAACATTAAAGTATTTATACTCCTGAAATTTAACCTTAGTAAATTTTTAATCCCGCTGAGAATTGTACTATGTCCGATAATTATACTTATCGCTGCAAATAAAGGAAGCTCTATATATTTATTAAAATGAATATTAAGTATTGACAACGTTTCAAATATAGCAACGAATAATAATGCTATTAAAAGAAATCTAAATTTTTTGTCTTTGAGTAATTCTTTCATTTTTCTTCGAATGTATATTCGGGATTTGAATGTTTATTAAAGATCCCATAAAGCACGGGCAGAACAATTAATGTGAGAAGTGTAGATGATATTAAACCGCCGATGACAACTGTTGCCAATGGTCTTTGAACCTCCGCTCCGGAGCCGGTTGATATTGCCATTGGAATAAAACCAAGCGATGCAACAAGAGCAGTCATTAATATGGGCCGCAATCTAATTGCGGTTCCTTTAATTATTCTATCATGAACGTTAGCAATGCCATTGTCTTCCAGACGATTAAAATATGCGATCATTACAATACCGTTTAGCACAGCAACTCCGAATAATGCAATAAATCCAATTCCGGCTGAAATACTAAATGGTAATCCTCTTATTAGTAAAGCAAATACTCCTCCTACAACAGCGAAAGGAATTCCGGAAAAAACTAACAATCCCTGCTTTACTGAATTAAATGTGACGAATAATAAAGCAAATATCAAAAACAAGGATACAGGCACAGCTATAAGCAATCTTTCTCTTGCACTCTCGAGATTTTTAAACTGGCCCCCATACACAACAATATAACCGGATGGCAGTGTTAATTGTGAACTTATTTTTGTTTTTAGCTCATTGATAAAGCTTTCTATATCTCTTCCCCTTATATTCCCCTGGATTACGATTCTTCTTTTACCATTATCTCTCGTTATTTCCGCAGGACCCTCTTCGATTTTAATATCCGCAAGCTCTGAAAGTGGTATCATTAAATTATCCGAAGAAGCTACTAAAATATTTCCAATCAAATCAATATTGCTTTTATAATCATCATTATATTTTATTACAATGTCAAACTTTTTATCTCCCTCAAATACCACTCCTGAGGTCTTACCTGCAATAGCAGTTTCTATAACATTGTTAATATCTTCTACATTTATGCCATATTTAGCAATTTTGTCCCTTAGTATTTTAATTTGAAGCTGAGGCAAACCTTCGACCTGCTGAACAGAAATATCTTCAGCCCCTTGAACTGAACCCATGATTGCGGCAACTTTATTTCCTTTATCGGATAAGATACTCAAATCATCACCAAATATTTTTACTGCAATGTCGCCTCTGGCGCCTGAAAGTAACTCATTAAATCTTAATTCTATAGGCTGGGTGAATGATAAACCCACACCTGGTATAATTTTTAATTCCTTTTCCATTTTCTCCACGAGCTCTTCTTTTGTTGAGGCGCTCGACCATTCATCCTTGGGTTTCAGAATCACAAACGCGTCACCAAACTCCACACCCATGGGATCAGTTGCAATTTCAGCGGCACCGGTTTTTGTCACTACTGTTTTAACTTCCGGAAATTTAGATTTAAGAATTGCTTCTACTTTAGATGAAGTAATATTTGATTCCGTCAGAGAAATTCCTGGAAGTCGTATTATTTGATATGCAATGTCGCCTTCATCAAGCTTTGGAATAAACTCTCCCCCAAGCCGGGTAAAAAGAAACAAACTTATAATTAGAATAGTCACTGCAAAAGCAATAGTTAATACTTTATTTCTTAATGCAAACTCTAAAGAAGGGGTATAGATTTTTTTTAAAGTTTCAATGATTTTATCAGAAAAAGTTGCATTTTCTTTAAGATCTCTTTTAAGAATTAAAGAACACATCATTGGAACATAAGTAATGGAAAGCAGCAAAGCCCCAACAAGTGCGAACCCCACCGTAAAAGCCATTGGCTTGAACATCTTACCTTCTATACCACCCAAAGCAAAGATAGGAAGATATACCACTATAATTATTAACACACCGAAAATAGCAGATTTTATTATGCCTGTAGTAGATGAAAAAATTGTTTCATTGAATTCATCTTTGTCAAGAGATTTCTTATTAAGATGAATCTTTGCAGCTATCGCTACTATTACCGCTTCGACTATTATTACAGCACCGTCAACTATTAATCCAAAGTCAATTGCTCCAAGTGACATCAGGTTTCCCGAAACATTAAATATATTCATCATGATAAGTGCAAAAAGCATAGATAGAGGAATAACAGATGCCACAATAAAACCTGCTCTAAAGTTTCCGAGAAATAAAACCAAAATTATGATTACAATTATTCCACCTTCGATAAGATTTCGTTCTACAGTAGCAATAGTGCTGTTCACCAAATTTTCTCTATTATAAAATTCATCGATTGTAACACCCTTTGGAAGTGAAGGTTTTATTTCCTGTATCTTCTCATGAACCGTTTGAGCCACTGATCTTGAATTGGCTCCTTTCAGCATCAGTACAATTCCAGCAACTACTTCACCTTTACCATCTTGAGTTACTGCACCGATCCTCAAACCTTCTCCATATTTTACCTCGGCAATTTGTTTTAAGTAAATTGGAATACCATCTTCACTTTTAATTACAATATTTTCTAAGTCTTCCAGCTTTTCTATTAGACCAATTCCTCTGATCGAGTATTGATCGGCTTGCCTCTCTATATATCCACCTCCAACATTACTATTGTTGTTAATGACTGCATCATAAACATCTCTCAAGGTTAAATTAAAGCTTCTAAGAGCCCCCGGATTAATTAAAACCTGATATTGCTGTTCAAATCCTCCAAAACTACTTACGTCTGCAACACCTTCTGTACCCAATAGTTGTCGTCTTACTATCCAATCCTGTATAGTCCGAAGCTCCATATTGCTGAATGCAGTATCTCCCGGAATTTCAGGTCTTACTATGTATTGATAAATTTCACCAAGACCTGTGCTCACAGGAGCCATCTCAGGTTTGCCTAAACCTTCCGGAATACTCTCTTCGGCTTCATTTATTTTTTGAAACACCAAATTTCTGGCAAAATAAATATCAATATCATCCTCGAATACTACTGTGACAACAGATATTCCGAACTTTGAAATTGAACGCAGCTCTACAATGTCCGGTAAACTTTTCATTGCAATTTCTACAGGATATGTAATAAATCTTTCTACCTCTGTAGCTGATAGAGTTGGGCTCGAAGTTATTATCTGAATTTGATTATTCGTGATATCCGGAACAGCATCGATTGGAAGTTTTATGGCGGAATAAATTCCCAGAAGAATTAATACTAATACTAAAAAACCGATTATTAATTTTTGCTTTATCGAAAAAGCAATTATTTTGTTTATCATAAAATTAATTTTATAAAATGATCACTAACAGTATTGATTACAGCTAATGGAAATTATTTTGAAATTAAATTAACTTATGATTTTGGAGGGGGCGAATCGGATTCTAAAACGTGATGAAGGAAATGTTGGTTATAAATATTGCTAAAAGATGATTGGAATTCGAAATGTGCGAAATTAAATTTATCGGAAACAGATGTAACGTAATTGCAGCAGAGACATATGCAAAGAGGCGAACACAGATCCTTTCCATGATCATCTTCATATGAAGATTGTTCAAGATGAAGTTTATCATCAGGCAAGCAAGAGCTTGATGTGCATATATCAGAGCATGGAATTATTGCAAGAAGCAGAATATAAATTGCAAATATTTTGGATAAGTAATTTTTCACGCTTACAAATATAGTTTTATCAACCTTTGTAATCAATTGCATTAATATCGTCGGCTCAAAACAGAAAAGCAAAATTACTACTACGATGTTCACATTTTTATATCAGTCATTGCAAATGAACAATTTATTCATTTAAAGAATTTTGAGTCCAAAGTAGGGATCTCTCTTTATACTCCATTCGTTGAGATCACAAATCTGTTCAGAGCTTCGGAAAATCAGGGAGGTCAGACAGAATTCAAAGTGATTCAGGCATTTGATTTTTCGACCAGGAAGGCTGCTGTAACTGAAACTTATTTAACTTATATCAGACAAAGATCTTTCTAACCAATCATACCGCCAACGAAAGCATTTACAATCATTAAAATTGTAAATTGTTTCCAATTTTCTTTTAGTCCGAGTTTTATATTTTCCATAATTAAAAAGTCAACACTTTAATAAACTGTTTACCAATTTTTCAATTTTCGTCCGTTATTCTTAAAATAACTTATTTCTTTTGACCAAAGCCAATAACAGCATGCCACTTGAATTCAAGACCCTCATTCTTTTTATGAGGAATGATTGCATCAAAGACTGCTGTTTTAATTTTTTCCTCACATTCAGATCCGTATTTTGCAATTGCCTCGATAACAGGCATTTGTGATTCGGAAATAAATTTCCACAAATGGGAAAATGAATCAAAGTTTATTTTTCCATACACATCAACTTCACGAACTTTTTCAAACTGTGAATCAATCAGAAGATCGGTTAAAGTACCTTTTACAGCAAACTTGTAAGGACCCGGCTCTCCAACTGCAACGGGAGTCACATTGACCAAATCGGAAAGTATGCTCCTGACTATGTGACCGGATTCATTGTTTTCAGGAGGTCCCCATCCGGAAATGACAACTCTGCCTTTCGGTTTCAGGACGCGATTAACCTCCGACATTGCCTTACTAAAATCAGGTGAAAACATTATCCCGTTCCTGGAAATTGCGACGTCAAATGTTTCATCTGCAAAGGGTATCTTATAACCATCATATAGGATCGACTCATAATTTTTCATGGATTTATGTTTCGCGGTTTCGTTTGCTGTCCTTACCATTTCCTCAGAGATATCAATCCCAATCACTCTACCATTTACTGCTATTGAAGAAGCAGACATACCCGGCTCTCCTGCTCCAGTTCCTATATCGAGAATTATGTCTGATGGTCTAACCTCAGCTAATTCAATAATTCTTTTACCGATGGGCTCGTGCCAGTCCATTATAAAATGATTCCATTTTTTCCATCCGATGGATGCTTTATTCCAAAAACTTTTCTGTTCAGTAATTAATTTATCTTTCATTTTATTAATGGGTTTCCGAAAAATAATAATTTCAATATTTAAATCCCGACACAAAATTATTCAGATCCTGTCTGAAATTATGCAGATAGATCTCCGTTGTCTTTATTGATGAATGTCCTGCAAGCTCTTTTATGTAATTCACCGGAACATTAAGACGTGAAAGATTTGAAAAGTAAGTATGCCTGAGACAATGGAAGTGCAGATCTTCGTTAAGATTCAGTTTGCGAAGGACTGACTTGAACTTTCTAGTAACATATGACTTGTTAAAAGGAGCTTTCCCGTCTGAAGAAAAAATGTAACTTTCAGGATCAACTAGAATCGGAGTGCCGTTGTCTTTATCAAAGAATAAAGAATTCAGTTCTTCTACTAGTAGAGTATCAGGAAGAGGTATGATTCTGTTCTTCTTAGTCTTTGTTGTAAACTTTCCAGTGTTAATAATTTCAATGATCTTTTCCTGCAAATGGATCCTTGAATATTTTAGAGTCAGTATTTCATTTAATCTCATTCCCGTGTATGCGCCTATGGTTACTATCTGTCGAAGTTTTGTGTGCTTGATGTTGCCGAGTATAAGATTGATTTCACTGCTGTGAAAGGTAAGCAGCTTCTTTTCCTGTATCCTTATTTGTGATATTTTACTGAGCTGGTTATGAGAAAGTAGGTTGAACTCAACACAGTAATTGAAAAAAGCTCTTATGGTTCTTAACTCTATGTTCAAAGTTACAGGTGCTATCGCTTTAAGTCTTTTTGCTTTGTATTCCTCAATGTCGATCAGACTGATTGACTTGATAGGTTTATATCCGAAAAGCGAATCGAGATTTCTGATCGCATTCCTGTACAGTAAAAGTGTGGTCGGAGCGAAGTTATTTTTTACGAAATTAAATACTATATCCTGGACATCTTTTAAATACAGAATGTCGGGTACAATTTTTTTCGTCTTCTTCTTTTTAAAATTATCATGAACAATATCAGCGCGGGTTTTGAGTTTTTCACTGGTGGAGATCCTTTCCAATTTCCCTGACTCATTATACGTGCCTATGTACCAGTAACCGGTATCTTTTCTTTTAAATAAAAATGACATAGAAGTTTAATTTAAGTTAATGAAAAATGTAACATGCAGTCTTTCAGAAACAGAATTATAAACCTTTTAAAAATCTTTCTAAAAATCACCGAGTAGTAAATCGGGTAGTAGCAAACAACTGCTATATAAACATAATAGATGTAAACTACTTCTACTGTATTCTAAAAAAACCCAATGGAATTGGGCTTTTAATATTTGCAATTTTTGGCTGCTTTGCTATTTCCCGTCGGATAAAACTGTAAAAGAACCTACGACACACGGCTTTTCAGGCCGTTGCTCTACCAACTGAGCTACCTGTCCTTTGTAAACTAAAATGTAATCGGATTTCCGGTTAACTGAGGCTTAATTTACTTTGACAAATGCAAATTACTTTTTTTTAGAATTAGTATCAATCTAAAACCAATGCTTTATTCAGTGTAAGTCAGAGTAATAAAAGTAATTTTAAGCAGCCGGAAAGTATCTCTGCAGAAAACAGATGCGCACAACATCAATTACCCGCCCATAGTATCAGCTGACGGTCCGTAGATTGACGGATTTTTTCCTCCCATTGGTCTTATGTAAGTTGAAAGCTGACCGCGGTGATGTATTCTGTCGAATAAAAATGCCCAGCACATTTCACTCACCGGTGCATCCCAGACCTTCTGTCCTCCGAAATACATGGGGATTACTTTTTCATCCCATGTTTTTTCATCCATGTTCTGAATTTTCTGAATTAAATCAGTCTGTGCTTTATTGAAGAGTGCCTCGGCATCTTCCAGATTTTTGAATGAAGTGTCTTCAACGGTAATTTTTCCGGAATCAGCCATCTCATTCAGTGCAGTATTATGTCCAATCAAATGTTCAACGAGCTGACGTGCTGTCCTGGATTTTTCGCTTGGCTTATAGTCAAGCTTGTCTTCCGGTAAGGCTTTAATCACACCGACTGTATTCGGTCCCTCGTTTTTCCAGCAAGAGATAAAGAATTCTTTATTAGTCATTTTATTTTGTTAATATTACGAAAATAATTTTATGTCAATTAATACTGAATTAGTGTAATTTGAGAAATTGATGGCATTAAACTAATCTAAACATCAAAATAAGTTGATTCCTCTGTTTTAATTAATTTCAAAACCTCTTCCGGACTCTTTGCCTCTTCCAGTTTTTCCCTGAATTCATCTTTGTTCATCAGTCTCGAAATCCTGCTGAGCAGTTTTATGTGAGCATTAAGAAGACTTTCTTTTCCGACTATTAAAAAAATAAACTTCACCGGGTCTAAATCTATTGAATCAAAATCAATCGGATTTTTTAAAACCGCGAAAGCTGCAACTATGTCTTTTATTTCATCCGTCTTTCCGTGCGGTATTGCAAACCCCTTACCCACACCGGTTGACACAAGCTTTTCCCTGTCAAATACACATTGCCTCACTTTATCTTTGTCTATCATTAATCCGGAATTACTTGCCAGATCAATCATTTTATTGATTGCGTCATCTTTATCTTTACAATCCAAATCAACCGCAATTATTTTTTCACTTAAAATATCACCTATTTTCATGAATGTTAAAAAAAATTAAATTTGAAAACTGTTATTTCTAATTCTGTGACTCGATTATTCATACAAACAATTCAACTTAATTCTTAACAAGATTAACCCACCCCTCAACTTACTCAACTTACTCAACAAACTCCACACACTCCATGCACTCTATGCACTCTATACACTTGTTATATAACTCTCAACCAGTTCCTTAAACTCTTTCATTAATTTCTTTGATTTCTTTTCTGAAACAGACTCTACATTCAAATTTACAAAATTTCTGTCTTTATCAGGAATACACAATACGGTTGAATCCGGGTCAATAAATATTTTGACTCCGTCTATGAGTTCCTGTCTGTATTGAACCGTATCTTCCATAAATTTCCTCATTATGCTACCTTTCTCCTCCTTCGAACAAAGAATATTCTCCTTTATCATGAATAGCTTTGGCGTTTTTTCGTCAAGCTCATCTATGGACTGATTGCTCTTCGAAATAAGCTCAAGTATTTTTGCAACTGAAAACATCCCGTCCGTTGCATAAAGAAATTCCGGAAAAAGAAAACCACCCCTGTTTCCTCCAACAAAACTTACATCCTTATCCTCACATGCCATCATCATTGCATAATGTGTATCTTTTAATCTCAATACTTCCACTCCGAATTCCTTCGCTACCAGATCAACTTCACCGGTTACCTGTACCGGAACTGCTATCTTCTTTACTCCGTCTGTAACAAGCAAAAACATTTTTAATACAAGAACCAAAAACCTGTCTCCGTCAAGCAGCTTCCCTTCAGCAGTTGTCAGCCAGATTTTCTCACCGCCTGCATCAATCATGAAGCCTATGTCATAGTGTAGTGATTTTACAACATATGAAAAATGGCTCTGCGAATTCCTAAACTCTACTTCCGATTTTGTAATTTTTTCAGAATCAAGATGAGCTGATAAGGAAACTACTTCGCAGTTAAATTCCCCCAGTATGTTAGGAAAGATAGTTGAAGTAATTCCGTAAGAGTAATCAAGAACCAGCTTAAACTTTCTCTTGCGTATTGCCTGCAAATCAAGACAGCTTAAAAAATGCTTTGTATATTTTTCATTTGTTCTTTCTTGAAATTTAAATGAACCGACTTTATTATATTCTGCCCGCTTATATTCCTCACTAAAAAATATTCTCTCAACTGATTTGGTCTTATTGCCAGACAAATCCTTTCCGTCTTTATCGAAGAAAATTATGTCAGTTGACATCCTGTCAAAAGGAGACTTTCTCACAAATATTCCTCCGGAGCCTCCTCCGCCTTTAAGCTCCTGTCTAAGTATCGGAATGGGTATTACCTGCGAGTCTATTACGTTTACTCCTGCTGACATTATGCCGCTTGAAATTGATCTCTTTATCATAAGAGATATGTAATCACTGTCTCTTGCTATTAAAATTTTATTTCCGGGTCCAATGAATGCCCCGTAAACCGATCCAAGCTTCGCTCCGAATTCGGGATTTATCTGCAGATTTGAAAGTCCGCTAATTTTAGAATCGGTGAACAGATCACTGAAAAACCTGTCATCATAAATTACACTGCGCGTAATTTTATCATTATTATCAATCTGCTTGTTGTCCCAGATCTTAATGCTCGAACTGATGAAAACATTTTTTCCGATATAACAATTATCTCCGATAAAAACATAATCATTAATTCTTGTTCCCTGTCCTATATAACAATTTTTTCCGACAACATCATACAATAACCGGCATCTGCTTCCTGTTTTTACATTATTCCATAGAACTGTATTCTTAATTACCGACTCATTTCCAATTTCTACATTTTCACCTATTATACTGTTTTCCACTGTTGCGCTTTTATCTAACTTTGCCGACTTACTAATGCAGTTTCCGTCATTATCCGATGCTTTTATGTAACTTAATTTGCCTTTGAGTGCATCCATATTCGCATCAATGTACTCTTCAAGGTTACCTACATCCCGCCAGTATCCTTTAGTCTTGTATCCGAATATAGGTACATCATTTTTTAACAGTAACGGAAAAAGGTTTTTTGAGAAATCATAATTTTCTCCGGCAGGTATGTAATTAAAAATTTCTTTATTAAATATGTATATGCCTGTATTTATAGTGTCGGAAAAGACTTCCGATGAAGCCGGCTTTTCCAAAAAGCGAACTATCCTGTCCTTTTTATCAGTCAGCACAATCCCATACTGAAGCGGATTTTTTGATCTGAATAATGAAAGCGTTGCAATTGTATTTTTAAGATTGTGAAAGGCTGCAATTTCTGACAGATTAAAATCAGTCAGTACGTCACCGCTGATCACTATGAATTTATTCTTTATGAATTTTTCGGAAAGCTTCACTGCACCGGCTGTTCCGAAATCTTCCTCCGGAACAATATACCTTATCTTTACACCGAACTTTTTACCGTTGCCTAAATAATCCCTGATAATATCCGGCATATAATATAGCAAAACCACATAATCTTTTATTGAGTGAGTTTTTAAAAGATTTATTATATGCTCGAGTATCGGCTTATTTACTATCGGTACCATCGGCTTGGGAATGTTATTGGTTAAAGGTCTTAACCTCGTGCCGAATCCCCCTGCCATTATTACTGCCTGCACTTTACAATTATTAATTATTAATGAGCAATGAAAAATAGATATTATTCATTCATTAAACTCAATTTATTTATTCGTGTTGTCTTTATTATTGAAAATAAAATTTTACAAATCACTTCACAATCGTTGATCATGGAATCAAATTGTTTTCCGTCAATATATTCAGATTCTTTTAGTAATCTCAACCAATAGTGAGTTTCCTTGGCTTCCTTATATGAGATTGAGATCTTATGTGAAAAATCCATCTTTGAAATTCCTCCGCAGGCTTCCTCAACATTTGCTCCTATCGAAGTACCACTTTTTAATATTTGCTTTGAAAGAACATATTCTTTTCTTTCACGACACAAATATTGATACAGTTTAACAATTCTTACAGCAAATTTAAAACTTTTAACTTTTATCACATTTTCTTTCCCATTCATAATGCCTCCTCAAGATTAAATAGTTTCTTAAAAATATATTTCTATAATACATTGTTCATTGTTCATTACTCATTGCTCATTGCTCATTGCTAAATGCTACTTCCCTTCTTCTTTCTTCTTATTAAAATCAAAATTGACATCCGGAGCTTTTTCACTGCCGGCTACGGATTTGAAATATTCTTTTTCCTTAAATCCGAATATCTTTGCAAAGATCAGTGTCGGAAAGCTTCTTACTTCGGTATTATAGCTTTGGACGGTTTCATTAAATCTTCTTCTCTCTACAGATATTCTGTTCTCTGTACCTTCCAGTTGTGACTGCAGCTGTAAAAAGCTTTCATTAGATTTCAATTGCGGGTAATTTTCTGAAACTACAAGCAGCCTTGACAATGCACTCGAAAGCTGATCCTGAGCCTGCTGGAATGCAGCAAATTTCTGCGGATCGCTGAGATCATCTGCTGTGAGCTTCATCTGTCCTACACGGCTTCGTGCATCCGTGACTTCTGTAAGAACACTTTTTTCAAAATCTGCAGCTCCCTGAACGGTGCTCACCAGATTAGGTATCAGATCGGCTCTTCTCTGATACTGATTTTCCACCTGTGACCATGCTGAGTTTACCTGCTCCTCCATTGAAACCAGCGTATTGTACCCGCACCCGGAAAAGTTCATCGAAGCAAACATTAAAAACAATATTGCTGATAATTTAAAAGTATTTGATTTCATGTTTTTGTTTTAATTTTTCTAAAAATACTACTATGCGTTTATAAATACAATTCTTTATTGTAAATTTCATTATATAAAAATTGCTTTGTATAGCAATGATAAACCACTTCAAGTACCCATAGAGAATTTTTTGTAAAAATAATTCCTTGGAAGTAAAAAATAATTTTCCTATTTTTGTATCAGTTCATTAAAATTACATTTATCAAGAAAGACTAGAGGGAATAGGCCCGTTGAAGTCTTAGCAACCCTAACCCGGTAATACCGGATAAGAAGGTGCTAAATCCTGCTGCGATCAGTCGCAGAAAGATAAGTTTTGGAACAAAGATTTATAAAATCTCTTCCTTAGCTTAAGGAAGAGATTTTTTTTTATATAAATCTCTGCTTATTTAAAGAATATTTCTATTCTCCTTTAGTTTACTTGATTTAAACTTAAACTAAAAATAAAAAGGAGAAAGAAAATGCAGTTAGAAACAAGAATAATTCAGTCATTGCCTGTAGATGAATTAACAGGCTCTGTTTCCACACCAATCTATCAAACCTCTACATTTAATCAATCCGAACCGGGCGTTAACAAAGGCTTTGATTATTCACGAACCAATAATCCGACAAGGAAAGTCCTCGAAAATCTTGCCGCTGAACTTGAAAACGGCACCGCAGGATTTGCTTTCGCAAGCGGTCTTGCTGCAATTGACGCCGTTATAAAGCTTCTTAACAGCGGTGACGAAGTCATTGCGGTCGATGACATATATGGAGGTACCTACAGAACATTTTCTAACATCTATTCCCGATTCGGTATTAATGTCAATTATATTGATACTACAGATCTGAGTAATGTCATTGATAATATTACTCCAAAAACGAAAATGATCTGGATCGAAAGTCCTACCAATCCGACTTTAAAAATATCCGACATTCAGGAAATTGCTAAAATAGCAAAGCTGAATAACTGTCTTCTTGTAGTTGATAATACTTTTGCCACTCCCGCTCTGCAGAATCCTTTGGACATCGGAGCTGACATTGTGATCCACAGCGCTACAAAATATCTTGCTGGACATTCGGATGTAATTGCAGGTCTTGTAGTGGTAAATTCAGAAGAGCTTGCTGAAAAAATTAAGTTCATTCAAAATTCTACAGGCGCTGTTTTAGGTCCGTTTGATTCTTGGCTGACAATACGGGGAATTGAAACGCTTTCCTTAAGAATTCAGAAACATTGTGATAATGCATTTGAAATTGCAAAATATCTTACAGGAAAAAGTGAAGTCGAAGATGTGTTTTACCCCGGATTAAAAAATCACAAAAATTATGAAGTTGCTCTAAAGCAGCAAAAGCTTTTCGGCGGGATTGTGTCTTTCACTTTAAAACAGGATACAGTTGAAGCTGCGAAAAATTTTGTGACTTCCACCGGGCTTTTTAAATTGGCTGAAAGTCTCGGGGGTGTAAAAAGCCTGATCTGTCATCCGTCCACTATGACACACAAATCTGTACCGGAGACAAAAAGAAGAGATGCGGGAATAAAAGATTCGCTCATCAGATTATCGCCGGGTATTGAAAACTCCCGGGACTTAATAAATGATCTTAAACTTGCTTTTGCAAAGATAAAATCAATTAAAGGCATAACAGAAACTGCAGAGGTAACAAATGGATAAACAGTATTCAGTCGGATTATTTGGTTACGGATGTGTCGGACAAGGATTTCTTCATACGCTGAGTAATTCCATTCATAATAACATACAGATAAATAAAGTCTGTGTAAGAGACATTAATAAAAAAAGAAAGCTACGCAGCGACTGCATTACATTTGACAAAAATGATATTCTTAACAATGCGGATCATGATTTTGTAGCTGAGCTTACCGATGATACAGAAGAAGCTTTTGAAATTGTCAGAACCGGTCTTCTTAAAGGTAAGAGCATAATAAGCGCTAATAAGAAGATGATAGCAGAGAATATCAGAGAATTGATCGATCTTCAAAATGAAACCGGATCAGCTCTGCTGTATGATGCAGCATGTGCGGGAAGCATCCCGGTCATAAGAACGCTTGAGGATTATTATCAAAATGAAAAAATAAAATCGGTTCGCGGAATTCTGAACGGTACTTCAAATTTTATTTTAACCAATATGGAAACGGATAATCTGACTTTTGAAGAAGTTCTTCTGAAGGCGCAAAAGCAGGGAATTGCAGAATCCAATCCTCAACTCGATATTTCAGGTGAAGATACTAAATTTAAGAGCTGTATAATTTCCGCTCATTCAAACGGGGTGTTGTTAAAACCGGAATCAGTACTTACTCTCGGAATAAACTCCATAAACAAATCACATATTGAATTTGCCAACCGTATTAATTCAAAAATAAAACTCGTGTCATACATTTATGAGTCATCAAATGAATTCACTTCTTTTGTATTACCTGCTTTCATTGATAAGTGTGATAATTTATATAATGTGGATCAGGAAAATAATGCATTGGAAATCGAAGGCAACTTCACTTCAAAGCAAGTTTATGTTGGCAAAGGAGCCGGAAGCTATCCTACAGGCATGGCGGTCCTTTCAGATATTGCTGCACTTGTTAAAGGTTATAAATACAATTATCTGAAAATAAAAAATAAAGGTCATGCTTATTCCGGATACAGGCATTTGAATTATGATTTTGATCTCAAATTTTATATCGGTTACAAAAAATCTGAGGACATATCCGGTATTCAAATCAAATCAATTGAAGATGTGGACAATTCATCTGAAAGCAAATATCTCATCGGTTATTGTAATCTGAATTCATTAAAAAAATTACTTCCGGAAAAATTAAGTAAAATATTCATCTGTGCATTTGATCCGTTTCAAAATCTAAATTAGTTAATTAAAGATTACTTAAATATTAAAATTTTAAAAATGAAAATTGATGTGGGAATATTAGGATGTACGGGAGCAGTCGGTCAGAAATTTATTTCCCTGCTTTCAAACCATCCGTATTTTAGAATAAAAGAATTAGCTGCTTCGGAAAGATCGGCGGGCAAGAAATTCAAGGAAGCTGTTAATTGGTTAGAACCTTTTGAAATACCGGAAAATGTATCTGACATTAAAGTAAAAAACTGCAGGCCTGACCTCGACTGTAAAATCGTTTTCTCAGGATTGGATTCGACTGTTGCAGGTGAGACTGAAGCTGAGTTTTCCAGATCGGGATATGCAGTGATCAGCAACTCTAAAAATCACAGGATGAAAGATGATGTCCCGCTTGTAATCCCGGAGATAAATTCATGTCACTTCGACCTGATTAATTTACAAAAGAAAAAATCAGGTACAGAGGGTTTTATAGTTACAAATCCTAACTGTTCTACAATAGCTCTTGCTTTGAGCCTGGCGCCTGTTCACAGGAAATTCGGTATTAAGAAAATAATAGTGAACACAATGCAGGCTATATCAGGCGCAGGTTATCCGGGGATTTCATCTCATGACATACTTGGCAACATTATTCCTTATATAAAAGATGAAGAAGAAAAAATTCAAACGGAAACATTAAAAATTCTCGGCGATCTTGAAAACGGGAAAATAAAATTTGCGGACATTGCGATCTCTGCAAGCTGCAATCGTATTCCGGTAAAGGACGGACACACTCTGAGTATTTCGTTCGAGACATTTGAAAAAGCCGATCCAGATGGGTTAATCAACAGTTGGAAACATTTTAAAAATAAAGACTATCACTCCTCTCCGCAAAAGCTGTTTCATTATTTTGAAAACCCCGCAAGACCTCAGCCGTTACTGGATGTTAATAACGGCGAAGGCATGACAATATCCATAGGCAATTTAAGAAAATGCAACATACTCGATTGGAAGATAACAGTTCTCGGGCACAATACGATCAGAGGAGCAGCCGGAACAGCCATCTTAAATGCCGAATACCTTTTGGACGGAGGATATATTAAATGATTGTTATGAAGTTCGGCGGTACATCTGTAAAAGATTCATCCGCCATTAATAATCTCGTCAGAATTGTAAAATCAAGGGTTGATAAAAAACCTATCATAGTCTGCTCGGCGATTTCAGAAATGACTGATACATTATTTAAGCTTGGCACTAAAGCAGGCACAGGTAATATTGAAGAATGTGACAGACTTATTGAATCAATCCGAAAAAGACATATTCAGATCACTGAAGAATCTTTCCGGGATTCGGATGAGAAGCAAATCACACAAGGTAAAATAAATGGATCAATCCGGGAGCTATGCAACATCATCAGAGGCATTCAACTGCTCGGTGAACTATCAGACAGAAGTATAGCAAGGATTCTATCGTTCGGTGAAATCCTTTCTACAACTATAATTGCGGACATTTTAAATTATAATAATATAAAGAGCAAATGGACCGATGCAAGAAAGTTCATTAAAACTAAAGGTGACTTTATAAGCGCTGAGCCTGAATTTGATTTAATAAAAGAGAAAACTCCTTTGTGTTTAAATCCTGTTCTTGAGAAAGGCAGCGTAGTTGTTACACAGGGATTTATAGGAAGCGATTCAAATTGCGTCACAACTGTTTTCAGCAGGGGCGGTTCTGATTTTTCTGCTTCGCTCATTGGTATGGCAATGAATGCTGAAGAGGTTGAAATATGGACAGATACAAACGGGATTTTGACTGCTGATCCTAAATGCATAGCTAATCCTTTGACGGTTAAAGAAATTTCTTTTAATGAAGCATCTGAACTTGCTTTCTTCGGCGCTAAAGTTTTGCATCCGTCAACTATTGCACCGGTCATAGAAAAAAATATCCCTGTCAGAATTTTAAATTCACAGAATCCTGAATTCACAGGAACTCTTATTTCTAACAAAAAAAATATCCATCAGCCTCCGTTCAAATCCATTACTAGTAAAACCAATGTCACTCTATTGAGTATTTGTAATCCGAAACTTCTGCCTGCTTATGAATTCCTGAAAAAAATTTTTGAAGTCTTTGACACTTATCAGATAGCTGCTGACTTAATAACCATCTCAAAAGATAATGTATCCATTACTCTTGATGAAAGAAGATATCTTAATGAAATAGTAAAAGATCTTAGACTATTTTCGGAAGTCAAAGTTGATTCGGAAAAGTCACAGGTAAGCTTAGTCGGAAGTAATCCGAGAAACTTCAAAAACATTGAAGCTCAGATATTCGAAGCTGTCGGAGTATGTAATGTGACAATGATTTCAAAAGTTGTTTCGTCAACAAATTTCTCATTTGTTACTGAGCAAGCAGATCTGGATTCGGTAATACAATCATTGCATAAAAGTTTTTTTGAAGACTAGCTTTTCAATGTTCAATGTTCAATTTTCAATGTTCAATTTTCAATGTTCAATTGTTATTGGCAAATTAGTCAATAGTCAATAGTCTAACTACTAACTGTTAACTGTTAAACTGCTAACTGCTAACTGTTAAACTGCTAACTGTTAACTGCTAACTGCTAACTGACTCCGTACATTTTTTTCCATTTTGCAAAGTTGTATATCTTCCAGAGGAAATGTGATTTGATATCCGGATTTGAAACGATGCTGTCATAATCTTTCATTATCAGATCAATATTAAAGTAAGAGCTTAATTCATTTTTGCTTTCATTCACAATTTTAATAAAATCAGGTTTCAGTATTTTCATCCACTTCCTCTCCGGCGTCGGGAATCCTTTCTTGTCTCTTCTCCATAGGATTTTCTCCGGAACAGTATTCTTCATCGAATTTCTTAATATCCATTTACTCCAGCCGTTGTGAATTTTGTAAATGCCTTCTGTCTCGAATAAAAGTTTGACAAGCCGGTAATCTAAAAAAGGAGTCCGTGACTCTATTGAAAATTTCATTGCATTTCTGTCCTCATATCTCAGGAGCAATGGTATAATATTATGAATCAGATCTTCATAGAGTCTTTCATTTAAATTTGCCTTTGATCTGCTGCCTGTAATTTTAACCCCCGTAGTATTTTCTAAAAAACTCCTGTTATAATATCCGCTCACTGGATTTTTTAAATTCTTATTTTTTAAATTTCTTACATATTTAAAACCTCTTGCTGAAATTTCGATTCCTTTCCGGAAGTTCTTCATAAGCTCCGATGCAAGCTGCACGTAGCTCCCTTCATTCATAAGATTTGCATACTGAAAACCAAAATAGATCTCATATCCGCCCAGTGTTTCATCGCCGCCCTGGCCATCGAGCAGAACCGTTACATTATTTTGCCGGGCAAGCCGCATTACATTATACATTGCGAATGGTGAAGTGCTCATTATCGGTTCATCGAGCTGGTAAATAAAATCATCAACATCACTGACAAAATCATTTCTGTTAAGATCTTTTTTGTCAGGAAAAACAAAATGAGAATCACAGTTAGTATTTTTGAGTATCTCTTCAATGTGAGTCCTTTCATCTATTGAAGCATCATCATAAACCGCTGAAAATGTTTTCTGCCTGTCTCCTATCTGCTGCCTGTTTACATTTTTGTCTCCGGTCAGAAATTTATTTATGATCGAAACTATAGTGGATGAGTCAAGACCGCCGCTTAGACACGTGCCGATCGCAACATCAGAACGGAGGCGAAGCTTCACAGAATCGTGTATTAATTCCGAAAATTCTATACTCAGTTGATTAAACTTCTTTTCATTATACTTCCCCATCTCCTTATTAATCTCTATGGAAAAATATTTATGCAGAGTAAACTCACTGTTTTGAATTTTAATATAGTGTGAAGGCGGAAGATGCTTTATGTTTTTTATGAAAGTATTTTCAGTATGATCGGCAAAGCTTTGTATGAGGTAATCATAAAGGATTTCTTCATTGGTTTCCTTTCTGAATGAGCTGTCAGTTCTGAAATATTCTAAGATCGCTTTCAGCTCTGATGCAAATACAAAACGCTTTTCATCTTTGTAATAATAAACCGGCTTTACGCCAAACCTGTCTCTTGTAACGAATAACACATTTTTTCTAATGTCATAAAGCGCCATTCCCCACATTCCGTTGAACTTAGCAAGACAGTCTTCGCCCCATTCAATATAGGAGTTCATTATTACTTCCGTATCAGTACCTGTATGAAATTTATAACCTTTTGAAATGAGCTCTTCACGTATTTCAATATAATTATAAATCTCGCCGTTGAAGATAATACAGATATTATTTTCATTATCGAAGAATGGCTGGTGTCCGTTCACGGAAAGGTCTAAAATAGAAAGCCGTCTGAAACCGAGAGCAAGATTAAAAATTCCGGAGGACTGAGAATTTATGTGAGTTCCTTTTTTTAAAGCAGAGGTATCGCCGTATTTCTCTTCATAAGTTTTTTTATAAGTGTTAAACAGCGCATACCCTTCATCATCCGGTCCCCTGTGTCTGATAATGTTCACTGCAGCCTGCAAAGAATCATACTTAACATTAACTTCTTCAAAATTTAAAACGCCAAAAATACCGCACATTAAAATTATTTTTTATGAAATTAAAAAGGTAATCTAAGTATTTAGACTACCTTTAGAAATAACAAAAATTTGAAACGTCGGTTTTTTTCGTTTACAGAGAATACATATTTTTTTTCACTTCAATATTTCTCCGTCAATCTTTGAGTTTTTCTTCATGGGGTTTTTTTGCAACTAAGATTGCGTCATTGCATAACCCATATTTCCGAAAATCATCTTTTGAAAATTTTTCCCCGTACTTATTTAACTCAACATCAAACCCTGCATCTATAAATCTATCCTTTACATCTTTTCCATACCATCTTACATGATCCCATTGCCCGAAATGTTTTTCTCTGTCTTCAGGTGAGGTGACATCGGGATTTTCATATGTGGAGTCTAATGTCTCGTTGATTGGTACCGTTACCACGCCAGTTCCGCCCGGCTTAAGTACACGATACATTTCTGATATCGCAAGTCTGTCATCGGGAATATGTTCCAGAACATGATTGCATATTACATAGTCAAATGTGTTATCTTTAAATTCCAGTTTTAATAAATCAATATTATGCACACCTTTCTGATTGGAATAACCGCTGACCATCTTATCACCGGGAAAATAGTTCAGATTTTTCCGTTTGCTTAAAATTTCCTGATATGATAATTCCGGTGCAACATGCAGTACATCCGCTTTCTTATTCAAAATATCGAGTTCCTGTTTTAAATATAGCCAGACTAATCTTTGCCTGCTGCGCGCTCCGTTGGAGGGAGTTAACAAATCATCTTCCGTTTTTATAAAAGCCTTGAACTCTCTTTCGGCAATCGGACAGTAAACACTTTGTCCCGAATTATTACTGAATAAATTTTGCTGAATATAACTGCGTTTCCAGTTTAGTTTTCTGAAAAATATCCTGAGATCATGAGGTATAACCCTTTTACCAAAATTCAGTATCTGGTTTTTTAGCATTAAATTTTCTGAATGTAAAATCCGATTATTATTTTAACAGTGTAATTTTTTTTGTGAGCAACACATCACCTGACTTAAGCCTGATAAAATAATTTCCGCTGCTGAAATTATTACCGTCCCACTGAACATTATAACTGCCTGCTGATAACATTTCATTCACCAACACTGATGCCTTTCTGCCCAGTTCATCAAAAATTTCTACAACTGTAAATGATGACTTCGGTAAATCAAATTTTATGTTAGTAACAGGGTTAAACGGATTCGGGAAGTTCTGGGATAAACTATAGTCAGTCGGAACATTTGATGAAACCGGCTCTATACCCACAGTATTATATACTATGTCAAGCTTTGGTCTCTTATTAATATCCGGACATTCGCTTGAAGCAAAATTAAGGCACCTGTATCTGCTTTCTACTTTGTTCATTATGATAAATCCAAAATTTGTTGAGGGATTACTAACCATTTCCCTTACAAGTTCTGTAACATCAATATTCAGGTAGTCCTGCATTGGGGAAGTACTTTCCGGAAGCATAACCTGATTTTCCGTGGAATAATCCGGCTGGGTTTCCCAGAATACCTGGTATTGATCCCAGTGAGAAGTTACTTTTCTTATGTAACTTTCGTTTGCACCAGAATGCTGAGAACTTGAAGGATTCGGATTTCCGTACAAAGAAAGTCTGGCGCTTATAACTTGCTGTCCTGCAGGAATTTCAGTTAAATTAAACCTGATTAATGGTCGCCACAAATTGAAACACCATGAGTAAGTCCAGCTTGCCGCAACTATCTCGGTTGAATTAGGGGTTGACAAAGAATCTGCATAAGATAGCAACTGACAATCCTGACCGGTTGTTGGACCGAGTCTTATTGAAATTGATGTTTGAGAAAATGAAATTTCATGAAACATAATTGTCATAAATAATGCAGCCGCAAATATTATTTTAGTTTTCATGATAGTAATTTTTAATTTAATGAACTTTGTAATACAAAGATACAGAGGTGAGAGATCAGCAGATAGACAAAAATAAATGTTAAGTAACAAACAAGTTAGTATAAATAATTATCCAATTTTATTTTTTAATTCTTTTGTTCATTAAAAGTGCATGGTTTTCATCTCTTCGATCTGATTTAGTAATTAAGTTTACCGCTTATGACTTAGAAATTCATTTTTGCCGCGAATTACACAAATTTCCTCAAATCTCTTAAAAAAAAATCTTAATTCATGTTAATTCGAGAAATTCGCGGCAAAACAACATTATCAAGAGCAAAACGGTTGATGTACATCACACATTTAAATTTTCATTACCAGTCTTTTTTCTGCTTCCTGCATATCCGATTATTCCGGCAATTAAAATTATCCCCAAAAAAATATTCGCTCCTAAACTGATCTTCTTTCCTGTATAAAATGTTTCTGGTTCGTATCTGAATTCTACCTTATGTTTACCTTGCGGAACGACTACAGACCTGAACAAATAGTCAGTTTTATAAAACTCTGTTTCTTTATCATCAAGATATGCCTTCCATCCGAAGGGAATAAAAATTTCACTGAAGACAACCAGATTATTTCCGCTTGCATTTACCTCATATTCAAGTGAATGTATGTCTCCTTTGACAAATTTAATGCTTGCCAGAGAATCCGGTTTGTCAATTTTCTGATTAATATCTTTTTCAAAATAAGCGACTCTGCGCGGATCAAAGTTTTTTTCTGCAATACTGTTGAGTATGTTTATATCCTGCTCAACTTTATATTCGTCTGCAAAAAATGCTTTACCGATAAAATTTTTATTTTCATAAATTAATTTCGAACCTTTGAATACCTGTACATAATTTGTATCATTCAGAGGTTTATCCGAGATAATGTACTTCACACCGCCGAGTGTCAGCAGCAGGGAATTTTCGCCACCGGCAACGTCAACCGCATCCTGATAAACTCTTATCTTTGCGCCGTGATATCCGTTGAAGGAATGAAGTCTGTAATATGCGTTATTATTCATGGTAGAGAGCCGCCCTCCGTTAAATTCAGCAATCCGGTATGTATATGTATCGGGTGCAGTATTCAGTATCCAGTTTGTGTAATCTTTTTCGGTAAATGCATTTTGCTGATCTCCCGGACTATCCCAGTGAAGTGTTTTGAAATTTACATTCCAGAGATCAATCACTGCAATGAGAATTGTTCCAATCAGAAATAATTTCAATGACACTTTTCCGGTTGTGTACATGTATGCAATGCCAATAACGAGAAGTATAAAAAATGCATGCAGACGCAAGTCGTTAATGCTGTTTTCGTATGCATTAGGTACTATATTCTGCTTAATATATTGTGATATCTGCTGTGCATTAGCCCCCTGTTGTTTTAGTTTATCGGTTAAAGGACTATTCATTACCGACGAAGTATATGAATCCTGAAATC
Source organism: uncultured Ignavibacteriaceae bacterium (assembly GCA_964399995.1). Classification (GTDB taxonomy): domain Bacteria; phylum Bacteroidota; class Ignavibacteria; order Tepidaquicellales; family Tepidaquicellaceae; genus JAGPCH01. Next base: position 48,690 of record CAYNTN010000003.1, on the reverse strand, counting down.
CGAAAACAGAAATTAAAAGCATCAGTCCCGCAATACCGAAAAAGACATAACAAACTCTCTTGAATTTTGCTGTTTCGGTTTTATCTTTTCCGATTTCGACAATTGATTTAAGCCCGAAGCCTGCAAGGATCACAAAAGCAACGTCCATAAAATGATGAATCATCACGGGAGCCCTGAAGCTGCTGAAAAACGGGAAGTAATAAAAGAACAGATCATAAAGCACCGAAAAATTTCTTCCGAATGACATTACAAGAAAAATTAATGCAATAACTGTCATTGCCTGAACCACGGGATTCTTCCTAAAGTTATAGTAAATTCCAATCAATGCAAGTATCAGAGTAATTGATCCGAAATACATGGGATTGGTAGTAAAAGGCATCTGTCCCCAGTACAGGTTAGCTTTTTGACCCTTTACTTCGACATCACCGAAGCCGTAATAGTAAGGCAGCAGGAATGTTATGGTTTCACCAGGACTAAAAGACCAGTTGGTTGCATATTCATAATCAAGCGGAGAGTCATCGGCAACTTTTGTATCTAATCTTGATTCGATGCTTGCCTGTCCTCTCATAGAATATTTGTTATATCCCTTCATAGTCATTAATACATCAGCATTCATCGCGGCAGAGATCAGCGTGGCAAACAAAAAGAAGACTCCTGCCTTTATCACACCGCTTAAATTTGCTTTTTTAAAAACGTTGTATAAAATAAGATAAAGCAAATACAGACCTATCATTAGATAAGAGTAGAAGATCATCTGCATGTGAACCGAGCTTAACTGTATATGAAGCATTAATGTAAGTAGTACAAAATTAATCAGGTTTGAATATGAAAAAACCTTTTTCTTCGGATCATTGAAGGAATCTATAAGTTTGTCTATGACAAGAAGAATAAAGGGAAAAAAAGCGAGTGCCATCACTTTCGTATTATGTCCGACAACTATTCTTTGTATATAATCCGTTGCAAAAGTAGCGGAGAGTGCGCAATAAAGAGCAATGAGCTTATTCTTAAATTTGTACGAACCGTAAAAATAAAAACCTATTCCGAAAATTATATAATAAATTATAATGGGTAAAACATAATTGCTGTCACTGTTGGTTATGAAATTATAAATATTCTGCCAGAGGAAATAAAAGAAGTCGAAGCTTCTCGGCGGATAACCGCTTACGGGAAAGTTCGGCATTCCCATGAAAATGTAAGGAACCCACAGCGGAAATATTCCGGCTTTTTTAGCGTCACTGAGGAAAGTTTTGAAACTGTCATAAGCCATGATATCACTTGAAAAAAATAACTTGCCTCCGAATACGCCGTCTTTAAAGAAGATTAATACAGAGAGTAAAATTATCAGTACGAAAATATAATTCTCATATTTGGTAAAATTATCAGGAGATTTTGCTGTTAATTTTTTTTCTGATGAAGAAGTGGTTTTTGTCTGTACCGGTTTGGAACCGGGTCGGGATTTTGCCATTACCTGGAATTAATTCTGAAATAAAATTTTGTAAAAATAATTTAAAACTTAATTAAAATCTAACTACTTAACTTCCATTATGGATGTGAAATTATTCCGGCTAATTCCCTTGTCTTGTTAAGCCGTGAATGCTTTTCATAGAAATTATTTTTTACATCAAGATTTTTACTTATCTTCCATTGCTTTACAAGCTGTCTAAAATATTCTGTCAGCTCTTCAACCATATTCCTGTCAAAAGTTTTTCCCGCATTGCAATCCTCAATTATTTTTGCAGCCTCACAATCGAGCGGACCAAGGCAGAATATTGTTTTTCCTGCGGCTAAATATTCAAATAACTTTGCGGGTATCAGACCTTTTTCATTCTGAAACTGAGGGATTACTAAAAACAGTATCGTGCTGCTGAGCAGATATCCGACTGCTTTGTCGTGAGATACCGTAGGGATCAGTTCAAGCTCATTTTCCAGCCCGGTTTTTGAGATATAGTTAATTACCGATGTCGCTGCATTGCCGACAACTCTTAGTTTAAATTTAATTTCCTGAAACTCATCTTTTATTTTTTTCAAAGCGTCTATAAAAACATAAGGATTATAATTTTCCGGTATGGTGCCTGTTACAGTAATTATGAATTCCTTTTCAGGCGATTCTCTTTTCCCTTTAAAATCCACAGTGTCATAACCATTGGTAATTACAAAAATTTTTGACGGATTTATCTTTTCAGATTTCCTGCTAAAAAGTTCTTTGAAGGAATTGCTAATTGTAATTACTTTGTCAGCATTCTCAAGAACTTCCCTTTCATATTTCAGATCCAGTTTTTTGGCGTAACTCAGGTGTCTGAATTCATCATAATAATGAATATCTGTCCATGGGTCGCGCAGGTCTGCTATCCAGTTAATTTCAAAATTCTTCTTTAGTTTAAGACCTACTAGCTGAGTTGAATGAGGCGGACTTGTTGTCAAAACAGTTTCTATGTTTTCTTTCTCAATCAGCTCCTTTGATTTTTCATAGGCATATTTAACCCATCCTCTTCTTGCATCGGGAATGAATAAATTTCCTCTTATAAATCTTGAAAACTTCTGGAAGCTGCTGGGATTGCTTTCATTGGAAAATCCCGTCGGAATACTCTTTTTCCCGAGCAGTTTCGAATAAAGTCCAAAAGGTTCGGAAGTATCGGTTCTGTAAACTTTGATGATTTCCGGAACATCATTCTGTAATGCCGGATCAATGCTTGGATAACTTGCTTTATCTTCCTTTACTGTTACCACAAAAGGTAAAATTCCAAACTGCGGAAGATATTTTACAAATTTCAGAATTCTCTGAACACCTACGCCGCCGCTTGGGGGCCAATAATATGTTATGACTAATAATTTTTTCAAATCCGGTTGTGATTATGCAGAGGGTAATATCCTGACATCTGCACTTTAATATATCCGCATATAGGAAAGCTGTTTTTATCAGATCTGCATATTCCTCTTGTCATAAATTACATTTAACTGAAAGAGGAATAAACTGTAAAACCTTCTTTCATCGATCTTTAACTTTGTTTTTCCCTGAAAGAAAGGTTTTTCTTCATATACTTTACCAGTTCGGCAGAATCCTCATCTGCCAAACTCTCAAGCATACCAATAACTCTTCTTTGTCTTTCTTCCGGATGATTCTGCGAAATTTTTTTCTTTCCTTCAATTTTTGATATTTCAATTTTAAAAGCAGTAATACCCTTTACAAGACCTTCAAAATAACTTTCCTTCAGATCCTCAACTTTATATGTGCTTTCATCTCCCTCGAAATATCTGACAATGTCTTTAAGAACCCGGACTTTGCTTTCCCGGTCACCGAGGATTTTTATTTTCCCGTAAACATGAACGGAAAGGTAGTTCCATGTAGGAACAGTCTGATTCGTTTCATACCATGCCGGAGATATGTATTTATGAGCTCCGTGAAAAATAACGAGAACTTTATCATCTATGTTTGTCAGTTGCAGATTAGCTTTTGCAACATGTGCATAAAGACAGCCGTTTTCCCCTTCATCACTTTTTAATAAAACGGGAAGATGTGTTGCATTCAGCTGACCTTCATTTGTTGAGATCAGAATAGCAAAGCTGTTCTTATGTATGAAATCAAAAATTTCATCGCGGTCAGTCATTTTGAAATGTTTCGGTGTGTACATAAGATTATTTTTTTTCAGCAACAACTAAAATTCCGGTTCCTTCTTTATTATCTGTATGAACATCAAGCCACATGAGTATCAGCACAAACCATAGAGTAAACAAATAATAAAAAGGAAGAAGAATAATAAAAAATTTCGATGCGCCTGCTATTAGAATCGGATACTTGATTCCGAATCTCCAGGAAACAGTTCCATACTTTCCATAGGAATAACTAAAGCTAGTAACTTCCAGTCCTGCTCTATTAAGCTTTTCCGTAATATCTTCTTTTGAATATCCCACACGTGCGTGTTCTTCAATAAAACTTTCATCGTCATCTTCGTGAGCATCACTGCCGCCAAGGTTTGACGGTGTATTTACAAGTACCTTCCCGCCTTTTTTCATTGCATTATAAAAATTTTTGAAGACAAGCTCATCCTCGACAATATGCTCCATCACGTCAACGCATAGAATGAAATCAAACTGATTTTGATAATCAATCTTAGTAAGATCAGCAATTTCAAACTTAACATTGTTATATCCGCACTTTGAAAAAAACTTTCTGCAGTCTTCGACCTGCTCATCTTTGACATCAACGGCAAGTATATTTGATTCGGGGAATCGCTTTGCCATAAAGTAAGTGTACTGTCCAAAGCCCATTCCTGCATCGAATATTTCCATTTTAGTATCTTTAGGATAAAGCTCTCTGACTTTTTTTCTTACATGCCAGGAGCGCAGGAACATAAGATCAAGCAGCCAATAGAAAATTTTTCTTAAAAAAGAATTGTCCGAGACAGCGTTACCGAAAACTTTTTTTATTGGATCGTATTTCATGTTTCGTTATTCGTTAATCGTTATTCGTTAATCGGAATTCGTTATAAGCTAATTGTTAATTGTTTTAATAATTACCAGTAAGACTTAAAGTTAAATCACTCAACTTTTATCCTTTTGGTTATTCAAATATCGGATATAGCCATTTAGAAGTTGAATACATCTTATAGTTGCTACCTTATACTCATTAAATATTTTTTCATCAAGGCAACAATATAAGTGGTCAAGGCATTCATACAATGAACCTCTGCTAATTCTGCAGTATTTTCTTTATAATGAAATCTGCCGTATCCCTCTGCAATATTATTTGTTACTGAGCGAGCAGCTCTTACTAATTGATCAGTAAGGCGGAACCTCTCGTCTTTTGGAAATGACTTTGCAAGTTTAATAAAAATGTTTTTTAATTCTCTGCATCTTTTCCAAACATCTAAATCTTCAAATGAACTAATTTTTACATTCATATAATCTCCTTTCTTAAAAATCAATTACTTATTAATCCGGCCTCAAAATAACAATTTCAGATCAAATTTGGTATTCGTTATTCGTTATTCGTTATCCGGAATTCGTTAATCGGAATTCGTTAATCGGAATTCGATTAACGATTTTCGATTAACGATTTTCGATTAACGATTTTCGATTAACGATTTTCGATTAACGATTTTCGATTTTCGATTAACGATTAACCAAATCCAAAATTCCGGAAGTAAACTCTTCCCATGAAAATTTCTTCTTTTCTTCTTTTGCATTATTTGAAAATTTCTCTTCAAGGTTCTCATCATAAAATTTAATTACAGCATCTGAAATTGCCACGGGATTTTTGGGTTCGATGATGAATCCGGTTTCATTATTTCTTACAACTTCAGAAAGCCCTCCGACATTAGTAGCGATTACAGGTTTATCGTAATGATATGCGATCTGAATGATCCCGCTTTGAGTTGCGTCTGCATACGGAAGCACAACAACATCGCATGCGGAAAAGAAATACTTTACATTTGAATCCGGAACAAAATCAGATACTACTCTGACACTTTCCTCAAGCTTTAAATTCTTAATCTGCTCAGTATATTTAATTTCATCTTCATAAAATTCACCGACAACAAGTAATTTCAAGTTTACTTTTTTCAGAATTTCAAGCATAGCTTCAATAAGAAAATTCAGTCCCTTATACCTCCGGATGAAACCAAAAAACAGAATTACATTTTCCTTTCTGACATCAATGCTGTATTCCTTAAAGATAAATTCTTTAGCTTCTTCTTTTGAGACCTTATCTCCGAAGATGTTATAAACCGGATGCTGAATTAATTTATACGGCTTTCCCTGATTAAATTTTTTCAGATCTTCCTCCACGGTTTTTGACATTACAACAAAATAATCAACCTGTCCGAATGCCAGCTTAGTTAAGAATTCATCACCAAATCTTTTTTCGTGAGGGATGACATTATCACAAATAAACAGAACCTTAGTATTGGAAAATTTTTTGGCAATGTGTGAAATTACTGCAAAGCATGGAGCAAAAAACGGAAGCCAGTATTTGAATATAATTAAGTCCGGTTTTTCCTGAGCAATTTTTATACCGGTACTTATCCAGTTGATTGGATTTATCGAATCAACGCTGATCACATTCCTGTCATCAGGAATTTTGAATGCCGGTTCACCCTGCTCGAACTGTGTCTTGCCCGGAAATAAAATTTCCGGGTACTGCCTTTTAAATGAAAACATCTTCACATCATTGTTAACGGAAAGATATTTGTAAAGCAGTGAATTGAATTGCGCAATGCCTCCTCTCATCGGGTATGCCGTACCGACTATGACAATCTTCATCCGGTTTTGACTTCTAATAATGATACCTGCCTCAGGCATGCTTCATAAACATCCTCCGGCATCATGTAATTCATGCACTCATATTCTTTGTTAATGCACTTTGGCTGAAAGAAACATTTACATTCTTTACGCGGCTGAATAATTTCACCGTTACCGTATAGTTCGAATTCATACGGATTAAAAATATTGTTCATCAGCACAAGCTTCTTCCCGAGTCCAATGGCTATATGCATGCTCATTGTTACCTGTGTTACAATCACATCGCATTTGTCAACAAGATTGATGAAAGTTCTAAGATCAGATACTCCGTAATACTTTGCATTCGTAACCTCATTTAAAAGTATGTTTTTTTCATGCTCGGAAGGTCCGCCAAGTAAAATCACTTCAAACCCGGTTGCCATCAACCTATTGATAAGCTGTATCCATTTTTCATTGCTCCACAGTCTTGAAGTCCATCTCTCACCAGCTCCGGTATTCAGGCCGATTACTTTTTTATTAAAATTTACTGGCCAGTCTATATCAAATTCTTTATTCCTTTCAAGAATATATTTCTCTCCTTTAAATTTATACCCGCAGATTTCAAATATCTCTTCCATATAATTCTGCTTATTCTCTTTTGAAATGTTATCAAAGATACCTGTGAGATATTTATGTTCTGCAGATTTGTCCGCAGGATAACAATAACCGTCTTTAATCGTGTACCCTATTTTTTTCTTTGCTGAAACATTTCTCATTAAGCTGACTGCTTCGTAATCTTTATCAAGATTTATAACAACATCGAACTCAGTTGCCTGCAAATAAGAAACATTCTGCAAATTATATTTTAAGACTTCATCTACTTTCGGATCGGTACTGACCGGTACAAGTTCGGGAGAATAAGTAAGCCAGTAAATTTTAGAATTCGGATATTGATTTCTAATCGGATATAGCAAAGGAGTAGTTCTTATTACGTCGCCTGCAGCACCTAATTTAATAATTAGTATCTTCTTATTTATCTTATCATAATACTTACAGTCGTCACACATTACTCCGTACTGCTTGTTAGGCTTGCAGGGAATATGACCTCTGAAGTGCCTGCAGTCAAGCTTGACATCGCTTAATTTTATCATAAATAATTTAATCGGTAAATATAAAAGTATTAAGTTTTAATTGTAATACAATTTTGAGATTAACGAATACAAGTAGAATCAAGTAGAACAAGTGTATCCAATATATTTTCTATTCTTAAAGAAAAACAAACAATCAATTATGCTTTTAAGAACATCTCACTTGTTGTTATTCCTTATGTTAAAGTTCAAGCCTTAATATTTCTCATGAAAGTGTATGATTAAAGATGTCCAAATTGATTAATAACTTTTAAGTTCTTATTTGTTAATCAAATGTATATTTTAAACTTAATTAGGAAGTATTGAAATCCGTTTTCAAATTTAATTCGTATATTAAATTTGAAAAAAGTTTTTTTTAAATAAATTATTACCGGAAGAATGAATTCCGAAACAGACCAAAAATTCCCCGCACTAGAAGGCATTGAAGTCTCACATCGGTTTATAGATATCGGAGATATTAAAATTCACATAGCCGAAGCAGGTGAAGGCGAGCCGCTTGTAATGATCCACGGCTGGCCGCAACACTGGTATATGTGGAAAAAACAAATCCCGGTCTTTGCAAAAAAATTTAAAGTCATATCTGTTGACATGCGCGGCTTCGGCTGGAGTGACGCTCCTCCAAAAGGTTATTTAAAAGATGAGCTCGCCGAAGATCTTGTCAAGCTCATTCATAAGCTCGGCTTTAAAGAAGTCAGACTTCTGAGTCATGACTGGGGCGGATGGGTTGGATTCATCGCTGCAGCAAAAAATCCCGGGCTGATCACAAAGCATTTTGCCTGCAACATCCCTCCGATCTGGCCTAAGCTTGATCTGAAATTAATTCCTGCAACAATCAAGTTATTCTACATGATACCTATAGCGACCCCCTATATCGGACCGAAAATTCAGGAGAGCGGGTTTTATCCTCATTTGATTTTCAAACGCGGCAACACGCGCAAAGAAGGCTGGACTGAAGAAGAGATGAATGTTTTCAGCGACAGATTCAAAGATATCAACAGGGCAAAAGCCGCTTCGAAATTATACCGTGACTTTCTATTAAAAGAATACATTCCGCTTGGATTGGGAAAATATAAAAAATATCACATGAAGACCCCGACTTATTGTTTGTTCGGAGTAAAGGATAAACAGGTCTCTACTGCTTTTCTCAGAGGTTATGAAAAGAATGCCGATAATATAACAGTTGAACGTGTCGAAGATGCCGGACACTTTATTGTTGATGAGAAACCTGAAATGGTGAATGAGCGCGCGATGAAATTTTTCACGGACAACTGAAAGTATTTTACCACTAAGAACACAAAGAACACTAAGTTTTAAAATTTATTACTGCAGAAATTCTTCGTGAGCTTAGTGTTCTTAATGGTAAATCTATATTCAAAAAATAATTCCTAACAAATTAATTTCATGATATGATATTCGAACCGTTCAAAATCAAAAATCTAAATTTCAAAAACCGCATCCTTCGTTCATCTATAGGCGGAAGAACTTCCTATTATGACGGGACTGTCAGCTCGGCTTTCAAAAATTTTGAAAAGCGGTTTGCTCAGAATGATGTAGCGGGTATAATCTCGGCAACTATCAGTGTTCATGATAAGCGCACATCGCCGATGGAATATCCAAAGCTCAGTGATGACAGGTTTGTGAAGCCATTATCAGAAGCGATAAAAGCAGTTCATTCTTATGACTGCAGATATATTATTCAGATCGGTGATACCGGCGGAATAACTCATACGAGTTTGTTCAAACAGAAGGAAGACTCCATGACCTGTTCAAAATTTTTTGACTTTGCATACGGCTATCACACGCGGACACATAAGATGACATTGGAAGAAATTGAAGAGACAATAAATAATTTTGCAGAAGCCGGGAGACGAGTCTGTGAAGCCGGCGCTGACGGGCTTGAGATAACGGCTTCCAAAGGGTATATCATTCACCAGTTCTTGAACCCGGGAGTGAATTCAAGGAAAGATAAATACGGCGGATCAATTGATAAGCGGTTTCAGTTTCTTGAAGACATAATAATTGCAACAAAGAAAAAGACCGGAAGTGATTTTCCTCTCGGAATCAGAATGTCATCCTCCGATTTCAATTACCTGCCGTTAAATGTCAGGCTACCGGTTCGTTTTCCTCTGAAGAACTGGTATTTCGGCAACACAATCAAAGAGTATCTTTATTATGCAAAAAAATTAAAAGCGCTGGGTATTGATTATCTGCATATTGACATGGGATACGGTTTTATAAATCCGAAAGGTAATCCCGGCAACTTTCCGCTGCATGAGATGAAAATGTTTTATAATTCGAACAGGCATCTTTCAAGCAAAGCCTGGATACGTGCTTCATTATTAAATATCATTCCGGAGTTTATTTTAAATCCAATAATGAATATCGGATGGAAATATGTGCCGGGAATTTCAGCTGACTATTCAAAACTATTTAAGGAAGAAACCGGATTACCTGTGATCGCAAACGGCGGATTTCAGGAAAGAGATTTCATTGAACAGACTTTGCAGTCCGGAAAAGCTGATATGGTTGCAATGGCAAGACCGCTATTGGCAAATGTAAACTTAGTGGATATTTTCAGGCAGGGAAAGAACTTGCCTGACAAACCATGCACACACTGCAATCGTTGTCCCGCACGAACACCGCTTTCACCTCTCGGATGCTATGACTTGTCAAGGTTTAATTCGCAGGATGAAATGGAAGAGCAGATTATGGAGTGGAGTGCGGGCTCGGATGAACGATTGAGTTCATTAAGTTCATAAGTTCATTAAGTTCGTTATGTTCGTTATGTTATTTTATTTTAGTTATATGAGAATAAAAACACCATATGCCTTCATGAACTTAATGAACTGTTATGCTGATTTCTTTTTGAAACTATATCTGTAAGTAATTTCAGTTCCTAAAACCTGTTCGATATGGAAAATCTCGTCACAATCATCAAATGAAAACATTTGATCATCCAACACATACCATTTATTTCTTTGTTCCTTTGTCAACTTTCGTATTTTATCAAAGTACTTTACCGGTATAATAATATCTCTTTCATCCTTTAAATGCAATTTCATTTTCCCTTTTGCGGGAAATGATAACTTCTTAATGCTTGGTCTTATCTTATGTATTCCATTCATAGTGTTATAATTTTTATTTTCTTTCCTGAAAGGAAATTTTCAATCTGATTAATAATTGCCATTCTGTTTTCTAATATAACTTTCTTTATGAAATTCAATTCAATATTTGTAAAATCACCCGGCTCTACCATTTCGTTGTCAGGTTCAAGCCAGAATTTTGCTGACTTTCTAAATCTTCCCTTCTTGGCTTCAACATGTATGTGTTTCCTGTTTTCACTCAAATCAATTGAGTAAATAAAAAAACATATTTTCCATATCTAACTAACTTAGGCATAATACAACTTCATACTTTCACAAATAAAATATTCATAAACTAATTTTATGTCAATGTTATTTTGAAATAAAAAATAATTCTTATTTTGACTTTCAAATTTTAAACTAAAGTTTAAACTTTACAAACTTTACAAACTTTACAAACTTTACAAACTTTACAAACTAAATGGACTCACCTGAAACCATTCCCGAAAAAAAAGATGAACTTGCAACGGTAGCAAAAAAAGTCACTCCTTCACAGGAAGAGAGATATTTTCTAGAAGGACCGAGATCCCGCTGGGAAGAGTTCAAGTTTACAATCGAAGTATTGTTCGAGTTCATAAAAGGATTCCGTGCATTTCATTTTGTCGGACCGTGTGTGACTGTCTTTGGTTCGGCAAGAATACCGAACGAACATTATTATTACTCAATTGCTTATGACATAGGCAGACGGCTTAGTCAGATAGGTTTTACCGTCATGACAGGGGGCGGACCGGGAATCATGGAAGCAGCAAATAAAGGAGCAAAAGATGCGGGAGGAAGATCGGTCGGTTGTAATATCGAACTCCCTTTCGAGCAAATGCCAAATTCTTATATGGACAAATGGGTTACATTTAAATATTTCTTTGTGAGAAAAGTTCTGCTGATGAAATACTCTTATGCATACGTTGTAATGCCCGGAGGAGCCGGGACGATGGATGAACTGTTTGAAGCTCTTACCTTAATCCAGACTAAAAAAATCTCCGACTTCCCTGTAGTGATCATAGGAAGGGAATACTGGAAAAATCTGATCGAGCTCTTGGATGACTTCGTTGCTCAGAAAACCATTAGTGCCGAAGACTTGAAGTTGTTTATTGTTACAGATTCTGTAGATGAAGCAATCGAGCATATTCAGAAGAATGCAGTGGATAAGTATAAGTTGGTTAAGAGAGTTTACCGGCCGTCAAAATTTTTAAGCGAAAGAGATTAAACAATTGATGAATTGAGCAATATTTAGATTTCTTCTGCCCTCTTTAGAATTCTCTATTATGCATCTTTGCGTTTTCAACATCTTTATCCAGTTCATTTTCATCATAATTGAAAACAGACACACCGTAATTTGCAAGCAAATCCATAAATTCTCTTTTTGAATATCCGGTAAGATCTGAAGCCTGACCTAATGAGAGCTTGCTGAGGAGATCCCTGAACAGAGTTCGAACATTACACAACTTTCTTTTTTAGGCGGGTTGTCATTTTTGTTTTAAAACATTGATGTTAAAATGATCTATGAACATATTTATCGGATTGAATTAACCAACTTCATATTCAATTTTATCAGGTAAAGCAGTTTTTTTAGAAGCCTCAAGGATTTCAATTCCAACTATATTGCCTTGTTCAGAATAATCTATAATAATTCCAGGTTTGCTTTCATCGCTTTCGGTTACGGGTTCATTGATTAAGCTGATGTATAATACATCCACTTCCCTGTCATATTTTACCTTCATAGTATTTTTTAATATTAGAAGTTTTATACACTGTAATTATTTTCTTTGGTTTTACGTGCGTGTTGACAAAAACCCGTATCAAATATTTTTTCCCCTGAAATGTTATAACAGATTGATAAACCTTTTTTCCATTGTAATTTAATATCTCACCGGGATTATCCAGTATTTCCTCAACAAGTTCTTTTGAAATATTTCTGTGTTCAATTTGCTCCAATGAATGTCCTGAAAAAACATATTCCATTATGATCAATAAAAAAAATTAACAAATAATTGTCGGTTACCTGATGCATTACTTCAAAACCAACTTAGGAATTTCTTGTTTGAAAATAAATACAGTTTGAGTTTGAACGATTTTTAAGAATGAATAATGTAAAAATTTTAAATTTCAAGTATTGTTGTATGGATGCGGGCGGAAGATCTGTCGGATGCAACATTGAACTCCCATTTGAGCAAGAACCGTCCTCTATAATTTAAAGCAATCTGATAATCTCCATATCTTGCATGAAAATGCGGGGATTATGTTCATTAAAATTCATAAAAATTACTATTCCAAAAAATCTGCTGATCTCTGGCATGATCATCAAATACATTCATTACAAATCTAATTAATTTTGATTTTAAAACAAAATCCCAAAAATTTTTGTCATTTTTTTAATTCTATCCTCAGAAATTAGTAAATCACTTGATTGAGGTTAGTTCAATTATGGTTTTCTCACTCTGATAAAATTTACTGAATTATTGTAGCATTGTGATATATCAGTTAAATCTACAATGGAGTCTCCATTCAGATCTTCAGGAATATAACTTCCCGTAATGAAATTTTTGGAATCGTTAAAAATTTTGATTAAATCGGTCAGATCTATAAATCCGTTTTGATCTACGTCACCACCGTACAAACAATACTTCCCGCTTTTTAATTGTAAGTTATTTCCGTAGGCTTGATTTCTTTCTGATGTAAAATCATATTCATAAGTTATCTGATTTGTGGAAATATTTATTCCTCCCGGTTTACTCCATGTTTCAATGGAATTCAGATGTTTCACCACTATATAATAGTTTCCTGCGGAAGTATTTGAAAATGAGAATACATTACTGAATGTGATTGAATCAATTACACCTTTCGCTGAATCTCTGATTACAAACGGTGCGATGTTCTCTCTTAAATAAACTGAAAATGTATCTCTTCTTGATAAAAGATCAAATAAAGGAAAATAAAAACCTTCGGGAATAACTTTTAAGTTTATATTGATTCTGCTGTCATATTCAATTTTTAATGAGCTAATTCCTGTATTTGTTAAAGTAAAGCTTTTCTGATTTCTCATATCAACATTTGCAATGCTTCCGTTAACTGTATCCTTTAAATTAAAAAATCCTGTGGAAAGAAATGCACTTGAGTCCCAATTAAAAGTAATAGGATAACCTGATGCAGAAGGCTGAAATTTCATCATCCACGTTTTATCTTCTAATGAGTCCTTTCTGAAATCAATCTTACATGCATAATTATTCTGAAGGAATCTTACATCAAAAGTTCCGGCCGGAGGAACTGCTGGTAAGATTCTTTCTGCATGACAGGAATCAATGCCGTCTGTTCCAAAAGGGGATGTCCCGAAAATTAAACTATCCTTAACATTCCCGGTATCGGAAATTTGCATTGTATTTTTCCATGTAAAATTACAGAAAGGATTCACAGTTATATAGTCTGTCTTTGTAAGTACATCCGAACCAATATTATTTGCAGCTGTCAAAGTCACTGAATATACACCCGGTGTATTGTAAACAATTCCAGCCGGATTTTTAATCACTGAAACCGACGGTGTTCCTCCGGGAAATGACCAGATCCAAGTTGAAGGATAATTCAATGAAGAATCGGTAAAGTTAATTGGTGTACCCGGATAAATACTTGTTGTGTTTGCATAAAAATTCACAACAGGCGGAAGTATAACTGGCGGCGGCGGAACAAAGCCACCGTTTTCTACCGAATAAATATTTTGTATAGTGTCTATTAAAGCTACTGCAAATTGTGATGGAAATTGCTCACTATCCACCGAATCAGGATATGGCAAGAAATATGCTACAAATGTATTTGGTGATGTACCAAGTTTAAATCTTAAGTTCAGAGGAACTTGAGGAAACCGGTTTAAAGTTGTTCTTAACTGGGCTGTGAAAATCCTTGTCCCGGGGAAAGTCCCGCTTATAAAAAAATTTGCTAATGAATTAGGAAGATTTCCTGACATTTTTAAAAATCCATTAACCGAATCAACACTATATGAAGGCGGTCGAAGAGCCGGTGGCAAACCCCCTACCTGAAAAGCTGCAGGTGCTAATCCGAAGAAAATATTTCCATTCCCTTGTATGGCTCTATTGTATGTCCATGTAAACTGCCCGGCACAATACTCAAAGTCATTTACACCAGGTTGTCCTTGATTTGTCTGCTGAACCCAAATTTCAAATCGCAGAATGCTGTCTCTGGCAGGATTTCCGGGCTGAGTTGTTGCAATATTCTTAACCGTCATATTAAATCTCGGATCTTCGGGATTAGTTTGTGCAGTGGTTTTACTTTGAGACAGGACGAGTGATAATAAGAAAAATGTAATGAAGAGTTTGTATAATTTATTCATACCTTTAAGAAATTAACAGAATTTTATAATCTCAGTTATTCATAAAAAATTTGTAGTATTATATTAAACTGCCTCAGCTTCCACTTTCACCCTGTACCCAAGCTTATTCAGATAAGTCTCACAATCTTCCCAGAGTAATCCGAATGCTCTGATGTCAGCTAACCCTATTGCGCTTACAATATCATTAATAGTTTCAAAATCCTTTTCATCAAAATCATCATTCATCATTGCATTCTCAGCCCAGTCAACTAATTCTGACAGGGTAATCTTATGATGAAGATAATCAAGGATTTTTCCTGCTAATATCTTTTTGGTTATGGTCATTTTAAGGTTTATATTTTTTTATGTCCTTTGTCTTCAGGATATTTCTGATGAAATTCAACTAACTTTCCTTCTTCATTATAACATTTTGTATAAACTCCAAAGTGTCTTCATTTTTATCACGCATCAAAAATATCTATTTTTAATTTCTTGAATTCTACCTAATGTTACTCCACAGTTATCTTCTGCAGACTGACAGGCAGCTTACTCAACACCAATTCTTTTAAATCCAATTTTGTACTTGCATGGTCAATGTCTAATCCAACTAAATTGCCGTCTATATCATAATCCAGAACGACTCCTTCTGAAATTTCTTCGCTTGTTACACTTGCCTTTGAAGATAAATCAATATAAAGTGAATCGATATCCGGGTAATAATTTAATTTCATTTTTTATTGGGAAGTGCGAAATAAATTGTATTAATATACTTCATCATGTGTTCCAATTGCCAATAATAAAATGCATTCCTCATTTTCATATTTTACAAAACTAAATATAATTCTTAATTCAAAGGTTAATCTCGAAGAAAATCTATCTTTCAAATCTCCTTTGAGTTTATGAGTAAACAAAGACTCATCATAAGGATCATTTGAAAGTTTGGATAAACAAGCTTCTAATTTGGTCTTAAGAAAATTGTCGTTCTTAATTAGTTTCTTAGCCTGCTTTGAAAATTTTGTTGTCCTTATCAGTTTCATCAATACCTTTCATAATATCTTCAACACTTTCAGGTTTTAAAGCTTTAGCTTTAAATTCCTGTTCCCCTTCTTTGACATCTCTGACTAATTGCTCACGCTTTCTTTCAATTATTCTTTTCTTTTCAATTTCCAAAATGGTTTCCTGCTCTTCTAAAGAAAGAGAATCAAACTCTTCTAATATGTCATTTAATTTATTGTTCATATTATTTTTAAAAAATAAATCTTAACAAAATTAAACAGAAAAATCATTAAAAAGAATATCAAAGAAATTTTAATTGTTCTTCTTATGGCATTCATGGCAGGTTCACTTTAATTACCATTTATTTAATTAATTGCATTGTCTATTTTGAACATAAATAAAATTAGATTTCATGTATAAAAGTTTGGCTTATATATTGCACCTTAAACAGCAAATTCATGACATGAAAATTAAGTTATAACACCAAATAATCAAACTATGAGCACCGAAAGTCTGATATTATTTTTCATTGCCGGGTTAGTATTGGTAGGTGGTGGGATAATCTTTTCGATGATAGTCTCGCCGAAATCAAAAAATGCTGTCAAAGAGGAAACATACGAGTGTGGAATTCCTACACAGGGGGTTTCATGGCTTCAGTTTAAAGTAGGCTACTACCTGTTCGCAATTCTTTTCTTAATATTCGATGTTGAAACAATCTTCATGGTGCCATGGGCTGTTGTTATGCATGATCTGGGAATGGTTGCTTTTATTGAAATATTAATTTTCCTGATCATCGTGTCGCTCGGATTGATTTATGCATGGCAGAAAGGAGCACTGAAGTGGGATTAGAAAATGAGAGCACAAAATCTGCCGGCGGAACCACACTTCAGGAGACTTTAGAAAAAAAAGCATTTCCGGGAACTGTCACACCGACTCCTTCCGGAAATATAGTTGTAACAACTGTAGATGACATCATCAACTGGTCTCGGGCAAATTCTCTTTGGCCTTTAGTATTCGGTACAAGCTGCTGCGCAATTGAAATGATGGCTACCGGCGCTTCGCGTCACGACTGGTCAAGATTCGGTACGGAAGTTGCAAGAGCTACTCCGAGACAGGCAGATCTTATTGTCATTGCCGGAACGATAGTAAACAAAATGGCTCCGGTTTTAAAACGTCTTTATGATCAGATGGCGGATCCGAAATATGTAATTGCAATGGGAGCCTGCGCAATATCCGGCGGTCCGTTTTATTATAATTCATATTCGGTAGTTAAAGGAGCTGATCATATAATTCCGGTGGATGTATATGTTCCAGGTTGTCCGCCGAGACCTGAAGCGCTCCTTTACGGAATTATGCAGCTTCAGGAAAAGATAAAGAAAGAATCCATAACGAAACCAGTCGATAAAACTAAGGATTATACATAGGAGCTTATAAAAAATTTATGAACAACGAAGAGCTTAAGCAGAAAATTTCATCAATATTACCGGCTGCCGAATTCAATGAAGAAGGAAGTGAGTTTCTCAATGCGACTGTCAGTCCGGAAAATCTTCGCAGCTTATCCGAATATCTGAGATACAATGAGGATATGCATTTTGATTACATGTTTTGTCTCACGGGAATTGACTGGGTCACGCACTTCATGGTTGTATATCATCTAACCTCCACAAAATTCGATCATAAAATAGTTCTGAAAGCAAAGATCACCGACAGGGAAAATCCGTCGGTTGATACTGTTTGTGATATCTGGAGAACAGCAGAGTTTCACGAGAGGGAAGTCTATGATCTGTTTGGGATTAAATTTAATAACCATCCGGATCTAAGAAGATTGCTGCTTGAAGATGACTGGGTGGGATATCCTTTGAGGAAAGATTATAAAGATGAAGCGAATATAGTAGAGCTATGAGTTATGAGGTATGAGTTATGAGGTATGAGGTATGAGGTGCAAATTACAAGTTACAAGTTACAAGTTACAAGTTACGATTGACGATTCACAATTGACGATTCACGATTGACGATTCACGATTAACGAAAACGAACTTGGAAGTATTATCACAAAATATCGTATCACCGCCAGAAGAGGAGACCAACTTTGAGACTCAGGAATATTTCATTAACATGGGTCCGCAGCATCCGTCTGCGCACGGTGTGCTGCAACTTGTGCTTACTCTCGACGGTGAGATCATAAAAAAAGTCGAGCCGCATATCGGATTCATTCACAGGTCTATTGAGAAGATGTGTGAAAAAGATTCCTATCAGCAGATAGTTCACCTGACAGACAGGATGGATTATCTTTCCTGTCATATTAATAATGAAGCAGTCTGCCTTACGGTTGAAAAAGGTCTTCAGCTTGAAATTCCCGAAAGAGTAAAATACATCCGTACTATTATATCCGAACTCACCAGACTTGCTTCTCATCAGCTTTGGTGGGGTGTAATGGGAATGGATCTCGGAGCGATCACAACTTTTCTGTACGGATTCCGCGACAGGGAAATGATAACGGATATTTTTGAAGAGACCTGCGGCGCAAGACTGACGATGAATTATAATGTTCCGGGCGGCGTGATGTTTGACATTCATCCTAATTTTCAGAAAAGGACAAAAGATTTTATAACTCATTTTAAGAAGAAATTGCCGGAGTATGACGAACTGCTGACCGGTAATATTATTTTTGAAGAAAGAACCAAAGGCATCGGATATTTATCCAAAGAAGATGCAATTTCATACGGAGTAACAGGTCCGTCGGGAAGAGGTTCGGGTTTTTCATGTGACATCAGAAAAAAGCAGCCTTACAGCGCTTATGATAAAGTTGATTTTAAAGAGATATTGTTCACAGGTGGAGACTGCTATGCAAGATATAAAGTAAGAATAGCGGAAATGTGGGAGTCATTGTCAATAGTAGAACAGTTGATTGATAACATTCCCGAAGGTGAATTTAAAGCAAAGACAAAGGCTGTAATAAAACTTCCGCCGGGCGAGTATTATCAGAGAGTTGAAACAGCAAGAGGAGAACTCGGAGTTTATATTATAAGTGACAATAAGAAAAATCCTTACAGGGTGAAATTCAGATCACCCGGATTTTCAAATTTATCTGCGCTCGATAAAATGGCAAGAGGATGTAAGATAGCCGATCTGATTGCGACAATGTCAACGCTTGATCTTGTGATACCGGACATAGACAGATAAGTTAAAAGTTAAAGTTGAAAGTTGAAAGTTGAAAGTTGAAAGTTGAATTAAAGATAATTGTTCATTATTCATTGTTAATTGTAAATTGCAAAAATGGGTTTCAGCATATATGACTTTTCGGAATTTGTAATCTCAGTACGTAACTGGCTCGCGGAGTTAACTTCGCCGGTGATAGGGGATCTGATAGGAATGACAATAATCGGAGTGGTTTTCCTTTTGTTCATTGCATTGCTTGGACTGTCGCTTGTCTATGCGGAAAGAAAAGTATGCGCATTATTTCAACAGAGGCTTGGTCCCATGAGGGTCGGTAAATGGGGCACAGCTCAGACAGTTGCCGATATTATTAAACTGATTTTTAAAGAACCTTTGATGACAAAGGGTTCGGATAAATTCCTTTTTAATATTGCCCCGTTCATTGTTATGATAGCTCCATTCATGGTAATTGCAGCAATTCCTTTTGCCAAAGGTCTTCAGGCAATGGATTTTGATATAGGGATATTTTTTATTGTGGCTGTCTCGTCAATCGGCGTCACAGGAATTTTACTTGCAGGATGGTCAAGCAATAATAAGTATTCACTGATCGGCGCGATGAGAAGCGGAGCACAG
Organism: uncultured Ignavibacteriaceae bacterium; assembly: GCA_964399995.1. Lineage (GTDB taxonomy): Bacteria > Bacteroidota > Ignavibacteria > Tepidaquicellales > Tepidaquicellaceae > JAGPCH01. The sequence goes on along the minus strand of CAYNTN010000003.1, from coordinate 29,083 downwards.
ATTGTCAGCTATGAACTTTCGGTAATATTGTCATTACTTACAATTGTAGTTCTCACCGGCAGTCTTCAATTATCTGAAATAGTCGAAAGTCAGAGGGACGGATGGTGGATATTCAAAGGGCATATTCCCGCTATCATTGCATTTGTTATTTTTATCGTTGCAAGTACGGCAGAGACAAACAGAGGACCTTTTGATATGGCTGAAGCAGAATCTGAGCTTACTGCAGGATTTCATACTGAGTATTCCGGGATAAAATTCGCTTTCTTCTTTCTTGCCGAATATGTGAATCTTTTTATTGTTGCTGCTGTCGGCGCAACGGTTTTCTTCGGAGGCTGGATGCCGCTTCATATCGGAGATGTAGAATTTTTTAATAACATAATGGATTTCATCCCGCCGATATTCTGGTTCTTCGGAAAAGTAATAGCAATAATGTTTCTTTTGATGTGGTTCAAGTGGACTTTTCCGAGATTAAGGATTGATCAGATGCTGACGCTTGAATGGAAATATCTGTTGCCAATCAATCTTATGAACATTTTGCTTATGGCATTTGTAAGTATGAATAAATGGCACTTTTAAATTGTAAATTATAAATTATAAATTTCAAATAAGACAAAGACTTCGTTTTTTAAGATATGTTCAAAAGTATTAAGCAATATTTTACGGATATATTCAGAGCAGTGAAATCACTTCTGACAGGAATGAAAGTGACGGGACATTATTTTACACACCCGAAGGAAATCATTACTCAGCAATATCCCGAGAACAGAGACACGTTGAAAATGTTCGACAGGTTCAGAGGTGAAGTGGTTTTGATTCACGATGAAAATAATGAACACAAATGCACGGGTTGTTCTGCATGCGAGCTCGCTTGTCCGAATGGTTCAATAGAAATAATCAGCGACAAGGCAATCGATCCCGAAACCGGTAAATCAAAAAAGATAATTGATACTTTTGTTTATCATTTACAGATGTGTACTTTTTGTAATCTTTGCATACTGTCCTGTCCGACTGATGCAATAAAGATGGCACAAACTTTTGAGCATTCGGTTTTTGACAGATCTAAATTAACTAAAGTCCTTAATAAACCCGGTTCTAAAATAATGGCAGGAATTAAAGAATAAATGGAACAAGCAGTATTTTACATATTGTCAGCGATGGTAGTGGTTTTTTCCATACTGACTGTTACAAGCAGGAGAATATTGCGTGCAGCGGTTTATCTGTTGTTTGTGCTGCTTGCAACTGCAGGAATTTTCTTCATGCTGAATTTCAATTTCCTTGCTGCGGTTCAGCTTACTGTTTATGCAGGCGGCATAGTAGTACTGATAATTTTCTCTGTGATGCTCACAAGTCATGTTGATGAAAAATTAGAAGCGGTTGGATTAAAAAAGACTGCTTTCTCATTGATAGCGGTACTTGCAGGGGCAGTAGTTTCAATAGGAGCTATTCTTGAATATAAATTTATTCCCTCTTCAAATGCAGAAGTTAACAGCAGCATGAAGAAAATAGGAACGGATCTGTTGAGTTACGGGGAAAACGGTTTTGTGCTTCCGTTCGAAGTAATCAGCATACTGCTGCTTGCAGCTATGGTAGCAGCGATATTGCTGGCAAGAAGGGAGCATGTAAAATGAATAATTACCAATTAACCAATTAACATAATTAACTAAATTGATAGAAGGAATCGGTCTTGAATATTTTCTGATATTAAGCACACTGATGTTTTTCACAGGTGTTTACGGATTTCTTACGAGAAAGAATCTGATCACTATTTTAATGTCGGTTGAGCTGATTCTAAATTCAGTCAACATAAATTTTGTAGCCATCAATAAATATCTTTTCCCCCAAAATCTTCAGGGTCAGTTTTTCGCTTTGTTTGTAATAGCAACTGCTGCTGTGGAAGTTGCTGTGGCAATTGCAATTATAATCAGTCTCTACAGAAAAGTAAAAATGATTGATGTCGAAAAAGTGAATGAGATGAAGTATTAAACTGAGATTTCACAATTTTTACCGCTTAGACACTCAGGACACTAAGAATAACATTTTATAAAGATCTTAATGAACTCAGTGCTTAAGTGGTATTTTTATAATTTATATTTTAAAAATGCCACATGCATTAGTGGTCGGCGGAACGGGAATGCTCAAAGGAGTCCCGCTCTATTTCGCACAGCATGGATATACGGTATCAGTCATTGCCCGGAATCAGAATAAGTTTGAGGAATTAATTTTTTCCAAAGGTATTCATGGTTTTATAAATCCTGTAAAGGCTGATTACAATGATTACGAAAAGCTCGGAAAGAAATTGCAAAATGCAATTAGTATATATGGTCCAATTGAAACCGCAGTGTGCTGGATTCATTCAACTGCTCCGGAAGCACCGTTTGTTATTACAGAAATTCTGAATAATCAGAATTCAAAAGTGAAATTTTATAAAGTGCTCGGCATGCCGGATGTTCAGCCTGACGGACAGAATAAAAAGTTTGAAATGAGCATTGCAGGATATGAGAATATCATTTATAAAAAAATTATTCTGGGATTTGTGATTGAAGATGGTGCCTCACGCTGGCTGACCAATACGGAGATTAGCAACGGAGTGATTGATGCAATAAAAAATGAAGATGATGAGTTTATTGTGGGGAGGATTGAACCGCGGTTTTGATTTTAATTGTTCGGAATGACTGTCAAATTTTTGAGCAACAAGATATTTACAAAACAATAAAAAACAGCAAGATTATGGTCTCAAATGTTCAAAAAGAAAAAGCTGAAATGTTCTTGAAATTTCACCAGGACAAAGAAATTCTGGTTCTGTTAAACTCGTGGGACGTCGGAAGTTCCAAATTAATTGAAGCATGTGGTTATAAAGCAATCGCTACAACAAGTATGGGAATAGCTGCCTCACTTGGTTATCCTGACTGCCAGGTAATAAAATTCTCAGAAATGATTAACGCAATAACCGGAATCGTAAATGCAATACAAGTTCCGGTAACGGTGGATATTGAAGCAGGGTATGGAAATGATTTGGATGAAATAATTGACTCGGTTAAAAAGATTATTGATACAGGAGTTGCAGGAATAAACATTGAAGACAGCATTGATTTAAATCCCGTTTTAATTGACGAGGTGGAATTTTGTGAAAGAATATCGGCGATTCGTGCATTATCAGATTCATTGGGTTTTCACCTTGTAATTAATGCAAGAACTGATTCATTTTATACTTCGTCAGGTTCAGCTCGAGAAAAATTATCGGAATCAATAAAGCGTGGCAATAAATATCGCGAAGCAGGTGCAGATTGCATATTTGTTCAGCCTGTATGGGAAAAAGAAACAATTGCAACTCTGGTTAAGGAAATTAATGCCCCGATTAATATTCTTTCAAACCCTTCTACCGGCGCAGGATTACCCCCAACGGTTGGTGAGCTTCAGGATTTAGGTGTTGCCCGGTTAAGTCTGGGTTCAAGTCTGATGAAAGCTACTTTATCCTTAATCAAAAAAGTTGCTGATGAACTATCAGGAAAAGGAACTTACAATATTTTATTAGATTCTCTGACACCGCTTCCCGAAGCTGTTATAGCCTATAAAATGGCAACAAATTTAAATAAATAAATTAAGAACAGACAAGCTGGAGGGTAATAATTTTTCAGAAACCGAACAAGAAGGAATAAGAAATCTTCTGCTTTGTTGCGACACTACATTTTAAAATAAATCCCCTTAACCACGGTTGTTCTTCCAACGACACATGTTTGGATAGGAAAAAAACACAACTAATAAACTTCTTACCCCCGATGAATAAGTTTGCCGGGGATCACCTCCTTCTACATTAAGTTAATAGCAAAAACTTCCGAGGTCTAAATTAAAATCTTAAATAAGACTTCGGAAGTTTTTCAGTATAAAAGTCATACAGCTATATGACTAAACTCATATTCTTTTTAATTTTATTTTATTTATGCTTATAATCAGGCAGGTAGAGACTTTAAATAATTTTGTAATACTCACTGTGCATTTGAAAAAATGAATCATAAGTTGTAAATTTATTTATTTGTCAATTAAATACGTTCAGCTAAGTTGAATTTAAATTCTCCAAAATTCAAATCTAAGGTCAAAAGAGTATTGTTCCTGACCGTTGGATGGGTGGTCGCCGGTATTTATTTGAATACTATTATATATATTTCAATCGTAATGAGCAATGGAGCTATTGAATATAATTACATAGAGTTGATTATGAAATCTATTGCTGAAGTTTTTTTTGCCGGATCGATCCTTGGAATATTTGAAGTTTTTTATTTTACGGACAGGTTTAAAAAAAAATCCTTCGGATATGCGATTATTGTGAAAAGCCTTTTTTATATTGTAGGAATGATAATATTGGTTTTTCTCATTACTGTTTTTGAATTTTTAAGAGCGGAAAAATTTTCCGTTGAAAACATAAAAATTTTTTCCGGAGAATTTTTCAGGAATATCGGTCTGGTCTTATTAACAAATATTCTTCCCTGGGGACCTATTTTTTTAATAAGTATTATTCTTCTGCAGGTAAGCGATAAATACGGGCAGGGAGTCTTTTTAAAATTTATATCCGGGAAATACCATACACCAAAGGAGGAAACAAGAATATTTATGTTTTTAGATATTAAATCATCAACTTCTATTGCAGAAGCACTGGGCAGCATAAAATACTTCGAACTAATTAATGAATTTTTTTATGATGTGACCGATGCAATAATAGAATCCAAAGGCGAGATATACCAGTATGTAGGTGATGAAATTGTCATTTCCTGGAAACTCAAAAATGGTATCGAGAATTATAATTGTCTTAATTGTTTTTACGATATTCAGGATGCGGTAAAGAATCATTCTGATAAATACGAATCAAAATACGGCCTGGTCCCATCATTCAAAGCAGGCATTCATTTTGGTGAAGTTACTGTCGGTGAAATTGGTGTAGCAAAAAGAGAAATTGCTTTTTCAGGAGACGTGCTGAATACTACATCCCGCATTCAGGAGCTTTGCAATAAATACAATCAAAAGCTTATTGTCTCGAAAGACCTTCTTGATCTGATGAATTTGAATGACAGCTTTTTTATAGCTGAAATCGGTCATATGAATTTAAGAGGAAGGACTGCACCAATTATGCTGTACAGTGTTGATAAAAATAAAAAAGTTTGAGACTGCAGCTCTTGATCAGAGAAAATATGAATCTGCTAAAAGAAGGCAAAAAACCAGCACTCGAGAACGCGGCGGAGATGGCGATTACAATGATCAATGATCAATGATCAATGTTCAATGTTCAATGTTCAATGTTCAATGTTCAATGTTCAATGTTCAATGATCAATGTTCAATGTTCAATGATCAATGTTCAATGTTCAATGTTTATTGACAAAGGATAGTCGTCAGACGATATATAAATGAATAATCTTTTCATTTGAAATTTGCAATTTGTATTTTACAATTTACAAGATGCGGTTTCGTATTTTGAGTAATACAATAATTTAGTTTTTGAAAGTGATTTTTGCACTATGATCATATTATGAGTTTAGAAAAAAATTTAAATATTTCCGAAGAGGTAAGGACGGCGGTTTCGGAAGGCAAGCCTGTTGTTGCTCTGGAGTCAACTATAATTTCCCACGGGATGCCGTTTCCACAGAATTATGAAACTGCTTTGGAAACAGAGCAAACAGTCCGGGATAATAAAGCCATACCGGCAACGATAGCCATAATTAATGGTATTATAAAAGTTGGTCTTAACAAAGAAGATCTTGAATTCTTATCTGGAAGCAATGTTGTAAAGATTACAAAGACCAAAGGTCAAATGAGTGTTAGCCTGAATAAAGAGCAACCCGAACTTATCTCAGGACATTCAAAGAGTCTGATTTCAAAAGCCTCACGAAGAGACATTCCTGTTATTGTATCGCAAAAGCTGAACGCTGCAACTACGGTTTCGGGAACAATGATATGTGCGAATCTTGCCGGTATTAAAATTTTGGCGACCGGTGGAATAGGCGGCGTTCACAGAAATGCGCAGAATACATTTGACATTTCAGCTGACCTGACTGAACTTGCACAAACCAACATCGCTGTAGTGTCAGCAGGCGTGAAATCAATTCTTGATATAGGGCTTACTCTTGAATACCTGGAGACTTTGGGAATTCCGGTGATCGGATACAGGACTGATGAGTTTCCCGCATTTTATACAAGAGATTCGGGCTTTAAAGTAAATTACAGAATTGATTCGGCAAAAGAGATTGCTGATATTATAAAAACAAAATGGGAGCTTGGGCTTAACGGAGGAGTTGTAATAGCAAATCCGGTTCCGGAAGAGTATTCGATGGAAAAAAGTAAAATCGATAAAGCTATTGATGAAGCATTGAAAAAAGCTGATGAAGAAGGTATCATGGGGAAAGATGTTACTCCTTTTTTGTTATCATACATTAAAGACATCACAAGAGGAAAGAGTCTTGAAGCAAATATAAAACTTGTTTTGAATAATGCAAAACTTGCTGCAGAGATTAGCACACACACCGGTGCCATCCATTTTACTAAATGAAAAGGGATGGCTTAGTATGTAGTCACTTCAATAAAATCATTCGCTTTGTCTGTTTCACCAATCCATTCAAAGAAATTGTATAGTAATAAACTCCGCTTGAAAGACTACCGGCATTAAAAACAGCTGAATGCTTTCCGGCATTTTGGTTTTCGTTTACTAATGATGCTACTTCTTTTCCCAATGCATTATATACTTTAAGCGATACATAATTTGCAGTTCGTAATTCGTAATTTATATTTGTACCCGGGTTGAATGGATTCGGATAGTTGTTTATTATCAAATCTCTTTCATTTTCATTTACTGCAAAGGGATTCTCAAGGCAAAGCCGGTTAACAGATTGATAAATGAAGTTGAAAGAAGTGTAACCGAAGTATTAGAGTTTAATAAATTCCAATTCGTTCCACCATCAGTTGTCTTCATAATTGTCCCCACAGTTCCAACTGCAAACCCAACTTGCTCATTCACAAAATCCAACCCGTACATTAAATTTCCTGTTGGTAGCGGCTGCTGCCAGAACCAGGTAGATTGCGAATTAACGGTGTTAAAACCTGCTGCAAATAAGAAAAGTAAAATTATTCTTTTCATTTATATATAAAAATGATTCCAAATTGGTTTCACTATAATAAAATTATATCTTTAAGTCAAATATTTTTTAAGCGATTTGTGAAAGTAGAAAAAACGATGCCATCCTTGTATGGTAACAGTTCAACCACAATAGTTCGAAATCGAAAAAATTATAGTCATAATTTAATTTAATAATTTAATTAAATCATTTTAAATCATATTTGAATTATTTTAAGATTACATTTTCAATTTTAATGGGTTAATTTTACCGCAAATAAATTATTAACTAAAAATTAAAATGAAATTTTTCAATATAAATATTGCGGCGATAATCACATTATCCTTTTTTGTTGCCTGCGGAAAGACTGATAATAAAACAGCAGGAGAGAATCCTGAAACCAAATTAAATACAGAACAGACTGATAATAGTTCTTCCAGTCAGAATGAGACCGTGGTAGTTCAGCTTCCGACAATGCAATGCGGGATGTGCAAGAAAACCATTGAAAGCGCTGTAAAGAAAATTGACGGAATTAATGACGTGAATGTCATTGTGAAAGAAAAGATCGCAAAAGTTGATTATGATAAATCAATTACCGATCTTAGTAAGATAGAAGGTGTGATAGTTTCCGCGGGATACCAGGCAAATGACAAGCCGGCTGATAAAGATGCATATGAAAAGTTGGATGAGTGCTGTAAGATTGGAGGACACTGATTCAATGTACAATGTACAATACAATGCGCAATGAATTCTTCACATTTTGAAGTTTGACAATTCGCGTTTGACATTTGACGTTTCACGTTTGACGTTTCACGTTTCATCTAAAGAGTTCAAATAAAACATAGAAATCAAAAAAGAATTTTCATATATTTGCAGACACAATTTTATTTAATGAAAAATTTTTTACTCGACTATAACCTCAAAGTACGCTTACCAATCTTAATTTTCGTAGTTTTAACAGTTTTTGTAATTACATATTATGTTTCCTATGCTGAGCGCCAGGGAGTAGGGTATATGCCTCCTCAGCCGATTGCTTATTCCCATAAGCTTCACGCCGGTGACCTTAAGATTGACTGCAGATATTGTCACAGTGATGTGGAAAAATCACGTCAGGCAAACATTCCTTCGGCTGCCGTCTGCATGAATTGCCACACTCAGGCACGCACAGACAGACCGGAAATCATAAAGCTTACCGAGTATTATAACAAAGGAATTCCGATAGAATGGAAAAGAGTTCACCGACTTCCGGATTTCGCATACTTCAATCATAGTGTGCATGTCAATAAAGGTATTGATTGTTCAAATTGTCACGGGAATATAGCGGAAATGGAAGTTGTCGAGCAGGTCAAAGATTTTTCTATGCGCTCTTGTCTGGATTGTCACAGGGCTCCGCATGTAAGCATTAAGAACATAGCCGTCGGCAAGGAAAACCAGGTTATTAATCCGGGTCCTACAAATTGTTCAGCTTGTCACAGATAGATTCGTAAGATTTGTAAGATTCATAAGATTCATAAGATTCATAAGATTCATAAGATTTGTAAAGCTCAAAAGATTCTTAAGATTAAAAAATAAATTTAGATTTTAAAAGATTTATTAGACAATAAGATAAAAGTTAAATGAGAGATAAAGCGGTAGATAACAATAAAAATCTTTATTCCGGTAAAATTAAAAGGGGAAAGTTTTTTTTATATACAGGAGTTTTGACTTTAGGAATGGCTGCAGCTTTTAAATTACCTTTTAATATCTTTGGATCAAATCAAACTTCTAATACTCGTAAAAACAATTCTATTAAGATCTCACAAAACCCTAATGCTGTTAAGAGAAATTCAAGACAGGAAAATAATGGATAATAAAGAAATTAAAACAATGAAAAATCCGGACGAAGCGAATTTTTCCAGTCAGGATTTTGTCAATAATCCGGGTGAAGCTGAAAAGGATATTAATTACTGGCAGAGTTTCAGGGACTTATATAATGATCCGGATTTTCTGAATGAAAAGAAAAAAGAGTTTGCTCCGGGTGCTTTGGACAGACCGGGTGAAGATTCAGGTTCAAAATTATCAAGAAGAAAGTTTTTGGCACTGCTCAGTGCTTCGGCTGCTGTTGCTGCTTCGGGCTGTTCCAACTTCAGGGAAAAAGGAGAATTTCTTCCTTACAATAAAAAACCCGAAGAGGTAACTCTCGGAAATCCGACATTCTATGCTTCAACATGCACAGGATGTTCGAGTGCTTGCGGAATTGTTATCAGAACAATGGAAGGAAGACCAATAAAAGTTGACGGTAATCCCGACCATCCCGTAAGCAAAGGAAAAATCTGCGCCATAGGACAGGCAAGCGTGATGAGTTTGTATGATCCGGAGAGATTGAAGAATCCAGTCGAAAGAATCAGTAAAACTTCCCCTAACGAAATTAACTGGGCTGAGGCTGATGATAAGATTATTGGTGAACTGAAAAAAGCTGCATCAGGAAATAAAGAAATTGCAATCGTTACACATACCATTAATTCACCATCAAGAAAAAAATTATTAGACGAATTTAAAACCATTTATCCATCTGCGAAAGTTTATTCATATGAGCTCTTCAATGAGTCGACAAGAAACAGTGCATGGGAAAAATGCTACGGCACAAAGATCTATCCGCTGATACAGTGGGATAAGGCAAACATTATACTTTCACTTGAATCAGACTTTCTCGGTACAGAGGGAAATAAAGTTGAGACATCAAGACTCTATTCACAGAACCGTGATGCATTCAGCGGAAAAGAGTTTAACCGGCTTTATGCGGTTGAAGGAAATGCTTCTGTAACCGGAATGAATGCCGATTACCGATTGATTTTAAGAACCGATGCAATTGAAGAGTTTGTGATGTGTCTGCTGAGTGAATTTTTAATGAAACAGAAAGTATCATTATACTCGTCATTCGCCGGTATCAGCTCAAAATTATCAACTTATAATCTGGAAGCTTTTGCAGGTAAAAATAATTTATCCAAACCTGTAATTTCACATTTGATTTCTGATTTAATGAAGAATCAGGGCAAGTCATATATCAGCGCTGGCTCTATGCTCCCGGAGTCAACTCACATTGCAGTAAATTTACTCAATGAAGTTTTAGGAAATTCAAAATTATATTCAACCGATGTTTCGAGTATGGAGCTCGTTCCTTTAAGCTCAAAGGCAGAATTGGAGAGTCTCATTTCTGGAATGCGTTCGGGTAATATACCGGTAGTAATTCATTTTGATTCAAATCCGGTTTATCATATGCCGGCAGACAGCGGTTATGCAGAGGCGGTTAAGAATGTTCCGATGGTAATTACAATGACCGAAAGTGAAAATGAATCTTCCGAAGTCAGCAATTATGTGCTTCCCATTAACTCGATGTTTGAATCATGGGGTGATTTTCAGACAAGGAATAATTTTGTCAGTCTTCAGCAGCCTGTTATTGCGCCCTTGTATAATACACGCCAAAAGGAAGAGATTTTTCTCACATGGATAAGAGGCAATAAGGATGCTTTCAATAATGAGATTTATCACAAGTATGTGATGGATAACTGGAAAGCAACAGTGCTTTCAAAGTTTACAGCCGAAGCGAATTTCATGAAGGCATGGTATGGCGGACTTAATGACGGAGTAGTAAGCGTAATGCCTGTTTCAGCCGCAGGGGAAAGCCAGGCTGCCTCATTTAATCCTGACGCTTTTGCTTCGAACAATTCAAAATTAACCCCCGGAAGTGATTTCGTTTTACTTTTGACAAAAGACAGTTCACTGGGAGACGGAAGATTTGCGAACAACGGCTGGCTGCAGGAAATGCCGAAGCCTGTATCGAGAGTTGCATGGGATAACTTTGCAGCGGTATCGGTTCAGACATCTAAAGCACTGGACTTGAAACAAAACGATGTAATTAAAATAAGTACTGCCGGGGGAAGCCTTGACATTCCGGTATTTGTACAGCCCGGAATGGCAGAAGGTGTGATTGCTGTCGAACTCGGATACGGCAGAACAGTTTGCGGCATTGTCGGTAAGGATGTCGGCTTTAATGGAAATAAGCTGATGTCAAAAAATCCTGCGATATCTTCGTGGATGTATAATGATGCAAAAGTCAGCAAAACCGGTGATACACATGAAATAGTTACAACACAGGATCATTTTGCATTTGACGAGCCTCTTTACAAGGACATTCAGTACAGAAGAGAAATTATACAGGAAGGGACTTATTTTCAATGGAAAGAAAATCCGAATTTCCTCGAAGACAGACACACAAAATATACAGAAGAGGAAAGGGATAAGCTGAAAGTCGGAAGCATTAACAAACAGTACGAGCACACCGGTGTCAAATGGGGAATGGTGATCGATCTTAACAAGTGTGTCGGATGTAATGAATGTGTAGCAGCATGCAGTGTTGAAAATAATATACCTGTTGTCGGCAAAGATCAGGTTAAGAGACACAGGCAGATGCAGTGGATGAGAATTGACAGGTATTACTCGGGTTCACCTGAAGCACCGAAGACAAGCTTCCAGCCTATGCTTTGCCAGCACTGTGATTTTGCGCCGTGTGAAAACGTATGTCCGGTAGCTGCGACGACTCACAGCGTAGACGGCATTAACGGAATGGCATACAACAGATGCGTGGGTACAAGATACTGCTCCAACAACTGTCCTTACAAAGTCAGAAGATTCAACTACTTCAATTTCAGAGACCATTTCAGAAAAGGCATTCAGCAGGAAGAATCATATTCTCTCATGGCAAATCCTGATGTGACAGTACGCTCAAGAGGTGTGATGGAAAAGTGTACTTTTTGCCTGCAGAGAATCATGGAAGAAAGACAATTGGCAATTGAGCAAAACAGAATGGTCAAAGGCTCGAATGTGAAGACAGCTTGCCAGGAAGCATGCAATACCAATGCGATCTATTTCGGTGATCAGAATGATAAGAGTGAAGAGTTCTATAAGCTTAATAATAGCAGTCTTGGATATAATGTTTTAGAGGAATTAAAAGTTAAGCCAAACATAACATACTTAGCAAAATTAAGAAATGTATATGAAATGGAAAAAGAGGAGGGGCATCATTGAGTCTTGACGCAACATATACACGCGAACTTCCGCTGGTAGAGAACAATCCCCAATTAAAAGAATTAGACGACATCATTGCTCTGCCAACCGAAACCAAGCCAAACAAAGGCTGGTGGATTGCTTTCGGAATTTCCTCCACCGCATTGCTGATCGGAGCATTCTGTCTTGGTATGACATTTTACTACGGGATCGGAATGTGGGGAAATAATCAGCCGGTCGGATGGGCATTCGATATTGTTAACTTTGTATTCTGGATCGGTATCGGACATGCCGGAACACTAATATCAGCAATACTGCATTTGTTCAGGCAAAAATGGAGAACGGGCATAGCAAGATTTGCTGAAGCCATGACGATCTTTGCCGTTATGACGGCAGGAATTTTTCCTATCATACATACAGGAAGACCATGGCTTGCAGGTTATCTGATCCCTTTGCCGAATCAAAATGGCGTTTGGGTAAATTTCATGTCGCCATTGCTATGGGACGTGTTTGCAGTATCAACATACTTTACGATTTCATTTTTATTCTGGGGAATCGGACTCATTCCCGACCTGGCAACCTTAAGAGATAAGACAACCAGTAAGATAAAAAAAACCATTTACAGCGTGCTTTGTCTTGGCTGGACAAATTCAAACAGGAACTGGAGCAATTATGAGAGAGCTTACTTAATACTTGCCGGAATCTCTACTCCGCTTGTATTGTCGGTTCATACCATTGTTAGCTTTGACTTTGCCGTATCGGTAATCCCCGGATGGCATACTACAATCTTTCCGCCTTACTTTGTTGCCGGAGCTATATTTTCCGGATTTGGGATGGTTTCAACCGTACTGATAATAGTGAGGAAGGCTTTTCACATGGAGCACATAATTACAATCGGGCATCTCGAGAAGATGAACAAGATACTTCTTGCAACGGGTATGATGGTGGGTTTTGCATACGGAATAGAGTTTTTTATAGCATGGTACAGCGCTAATACATTTGAGCAGTTTACATTTATAAACAGAGCTTTCGGACCTTATGCTTGGGCTTACTGGATAATGGTAAGCTGCAATGTGCTTTTCCCTCAGCTTTTCTGGTTTAAAAAGATCAGGACTAATATTCCGGTAACGATGGTCATAGTTATTCTTGTAAATGTTGGTATGTGGTTTGAAAGATTTGTAATTATAGTTACATCTCTGCACAGGGATTTTCTTCCTTCAAGCTGGGCAATGTACACTCCGACGCTTGTAGATTTAGGTTTATTATTAGGCAGCTTCGGGTTTTTCTTTACATTCCTTTTATTGTTTTTAAAGACACTGCCATTGGTATCAATGTCAGAAATTAAAGCCGTTGTCGAAGGCGCGCAGCCGACTGTGCATCCGCATCCGCAGAGCAATGGGCATTGAGTTCGTGAGATACGAGATGAGATATGAGATATGAGATATGAGATATGAGATATGAGATATGAGATATGAGATATAAAAATGTAATGATAAGGTAATTAGTAAATTAGTAATTAGTAATTAGTAATTAGTAATTGGTAATTTGTAATTGGTAATTGGTAATTAATAAAGCATGATAAAAAAATTAATTGAGAAAGTTAAGGAGTTAGATACTCAAGAGGACATTGAGCCGAGAAGCAAGAAGCTTTATGGGCTTGCTGCTCTTTATAATACTCCTAACGAGATCATAGAAGCTGCAGCGGTTGTTGCGGGGAAGGGTTATGAAAAGTTCGATGTATATACTCCTTACCCGCTGCACGGAATGGATGACGCAATGGGATTGGGAAGACCGAAAATTGGTTACGTGTCTTTCACATTCGGATCGTTAGGATGCTGTCTTGCTCTTTTGATGATAGGCTGGATGATGGGAATAAATTATCCCAACATAATCGGCGGAAAGCCCTTCTTTGCACTTCCTTCATCGATACCGATCACATTTGAATCTACTGTGCTTCTTACCGGAATAGCAACTGTGCTTGGATTGCTGATTCTCTTCAGCAAGATGCCGAAATTAAACAGTCCTCTGAATGACACTGATTTCATGATGAATGTTAGTGCCGATAAGTACGGCATAGTAATAGAATCAGATGACGATAAGTTTGTCGAGACGAATGTAAGAAATCTTTATTTATCAACAGGTGCTTACGAAGTTCAGGAAATTTTTTACAAAGAATCCAATCTTATCACAAAGACTCCTTTATTTGATAAAAAGTTTACCGGAGCGATTATAGGTACAGCTGTCATAACAGCGATAGTGAGCTACTTTACAATTAATTATTTGTTGTATAGAGTTGAGCCTTTTGATTGGATGTGGGTACAGGAGCGAATCAATTCTCAGAGCAAGAGTGATTTTTTCCAAAATAAAGCCGGTATGCGTCCTCCTGTTAACGGGACTGTAGCACGTGGATTCCTTCCATATGAATATAAAGGAATGCCTGACTCGTCTGTAAAATTTCTCTCAAATCCGCTTGCGGTAAGCAAGAAGGTTCTTGAAAGAGGGCAGGAAAGATTTAATATCTATTGCAGTCCGTGTCACGGATATTTCGGTGAAGGAGACGGAAGACTCAGAGGACTTTTCCCTAAACCGCCGACGCTTCATTCAGTAAAAGTTACAAATTGGACTGACGGAAATATTTATCATGTGATTACTAACGGGCAGAATGTAATGCCAAGTTACGCTGAGCAGGTTTCAAGAGATGACAGATGGGCGATAATACATTACATCAGAGCTTTACAGAGATCAAAGAATGCTCCTGATGCTGATCTTGAAAAAGCGAAGTAGAAATTTAAGGAGTATAAAATTTCGGATGATAGAATTTAATCCCCTTTTTTAAAGGGGATTTTTTTTAACAGTAATTCTTTCTAGTGGATACAAAGCTCCCGGCTTGGGAATGTTGATTTACTTCGGAATTTTTCCTTCAAGAATTTTTGACGAACCAATACCAAGTTGAGTAATACATCTTACCGTATCCCTGACGGATATATCAAGTCTCTTCAGCTGTACCTCTTCCATCAGGTATACATTACCGCTTGTAGGAACGGGCGAGGATGGAACGAATACGGTTACAAACCCTGCATCATTTTTTTCCTCGAGTATAAATGCAAACAGCCATGCATCGTCGATTTTTGCCAGCGCAGGTTTAATTTTTTTATCATCATAAACATCCTTTTGCTCATAAAACAGATTTTTAATTATTGAAAATCCGGGAACTACTTTTGACACTAAACCCTCAAGACGGTCAGTAATGATAGAACCCATTCTCGAATGACTTAAAACTCCGCAAACAACAACTAACAGAAAAAGAATTACCAGAGCTATAATATTGGTAGCTCCAATTCCGAACAGTGAGTCTTGCGGGAGGAGATAAGTAATTGGTGTTATTATTTCGTTAATTATTCCGAGTAAGAATTTTAACAGGAATAGTATTAATACGATCGGAAGAAGAAACATTATTCCGTCTAAAAAAAAGTTTTTATATTTTAATTTTTGATTTTTCATAAAATTCAGATAAATATTTTTTTGAAGTTTTACTGCGATAAATAAATAATCATTTTCAGAAGCAATATTCAAATAAATTATTTGAATGATTGATCATTCTATAACCCGGTCAGGTTTTCATCAGTCATTATCCTTTTTTCTTTAGCTTTATAAAAAAAATCAAGAGCCTCGTTATAATCACGGAAGAATAATCCGGTGTACTGATTATTGTTCAATTTTTGCTTTAACTTTTTCTGAAACCCCTCACTTGCATTACAAAAATGAAGTGAAATATTGTTTTTATACATTTCTGTAATCATATCCGATAAATCATTTCTGAATGTTATATCAAGATAGTTGACAGGACTTGCGTCAATTATAATTACCTCAAGGTTCTCTTTTTCCGATATCCTCCCGAATAATTTTTTCCTGAAATATTCGCTGTTGTAAAACAGCATTGGAGAATTAAATCTGTAAAAAAGTATACCGGGTTTTATCAAAGACGTATTCTTGCTGCTTAATACTGCAGCATCTCCTGTTGCAGGATCGACAACAAACTCGTGCTCCGGAGGGTGTGAAGATCTTCTTATGAGATTTATAAAAGACAGAACCAAAGCAATCAGAATTCCGTCAAGCACGCCGATTGCAATTACGCCGATCATACAAATCATGGAAATTTTGAATTCACCTCTATCGAAATTTCTGATTTCCTTTAATTCCCTGAAATTAAATATTCTCTTTGCTGAATCAATTATAATAGCAGCAAAGATAACTGCCGGAATCAGTGAAAACTGCTTTGAAAAAAACAGCACAACAAGAATCATTGAACCGGCTGCAAATATCATTGCCAGCTTTGACTTTGCTCCTGCATCAAGACTGACAGTAGTTCGCATTCCCGATCCGCATACGGGAAATCCTTTGAAAATTCCGCAGACCGTATCAGCAAGTCCCATTGCAAAAAATTCTTTGTCCGGGTTTACGGCGTATTTATCTTTCGAGAATGACTTAGCAATTAAAATGGTGTTTGTGTAGGAAAGAAATAATATTGCCGAAGCATCAATTAAAATTGTAGAATAATGTGTTTTCAGAATGCTAAAGTCAGGAACTACAGGAACCGGTAGAGAGCTCTGAATCTCAGGAGAGAGCTTTATCCCGAAATTCTGAATCTGAAATAAAGCTACAACAGCTGCGGAAATTATCATAAGAAGAATTTGCGCGGGAATCTTTTTTGAAATTAGGCTTAAGACGGAAATCATAAAGAAAGAAACAATACCGGTGAACAAAGTTGGGATGTGAATTTCTCTTATATTACCAAGGAATTCAAATAAACCGGCTATTGAACTGCTGTTTTCAATAACAACACCTGTAAATTTCTGAATCTGGCTGATGACCAGAATTACTGCAACACCGTTAAGATAACCTACAAGAATCGGTCTCGAGAGAAAATTTGCTATGAAGCCGAGTTTCAGAATCCCGCCTGCAAAAAAAAGAATACCTGTTGTGATTGTTGTAATTACAATGAACTGGATCCTGAAATTACCGTCGGAAATGTTTAGTGCAAAAATGGATGAAGCAAGCAACGCTGCAATAGCCGAATCCGGTGCAATGATCATTTCCTTTGAAGTGCCTAACAAGAAATAACAAAGAAGAGAAAATACTGCTGTATAAATTCCTGATTCCGGGGGAAGTCCGAGCATTTCGGAATATGCAATCCCGGTCGGAAGAGACAGAGCGGCTATAGCAAGTCCCGCCCTGATATCAAACTTAAGAAATTTCGGATTGTAATTGTTAAGCATCTATTCAATAATATGCTTCATTTATTTTGCAGTGTTACTGACGGAAAACTTCCGGTAACTAAATTCCAAACACGCTTCTCAAAATGGTTTGTATTTAATTTAGCTTAAGCGTTTCAGCACTCCCTTTCTTTTGATTATATTTTTATAATCCCACTGAATCTCTTTTGACTTTTTAAGCCAGCGTCTCAGGTCTTTAACTTTGATCTGCTCAGCTGAGGTGTACCGGACTTCAGCAGCTTTGAAACTGCCTTCCTCTTGCAAACCTTCCTCATCAAAGGACTGACCGCTCCAAAACAAAAGCCTGATGCAATTTTTCAGTTTACTGTATCCGGCTACCGGATTTCCGTCAAGAAACCAGACAGGATGTGCGTGCCAGATTTTATTTTCCGCTTCAGGCAAAGCCCGGCTGATTTCCAGAGAAAGTAAATTACAAATCTCTCTGTTAATATCATTCTGAGAATCATTGTATGCCTGAATATCTTTGTTAATTGAATGCTTCAAAATTAATTCTGTTTTCTAAACTTTATAGGTTCTTAAATTACTTAAATCAGAACTAAAAAATAATTGATGAATTTTTCATTTGAAGTGTATTGAATGTCCTGTAAACTCAGCAGTGTTTTTTTAGTCAAAAAAAAATCATATGAGAGGTAATTGTTTCATTTATAGATTGAAATGAAATAACTATATTGCAAAACACAAAAACTAGAATACTCTTATCAGAACTTTCATAAATTTTTCAATTTAATGGATTATCAGAAAAAACCTTTACCCGCTAAAGTAGGAAAGATTGGATATGCTTTGCTCGGAATAGGTCTGCTGTCAATGATTGCATCTTTTGCAGTCAATAGTCACCGGGCTTTCTTCGATTATCTCTGGATGTATATGTTTTTGATCAGCATTGGAGTCGGATCGCTCGCGCTTGTTGCGCTGGAATATTTAGTCGGAGCTACCTGGAGCACCCCTTTCAGACGGGTCTCGGAATTCCTTGCATCGATTATTCCGATACTTATAATACTTACCATTCCGCTTATTCTTTTCGGAATGCACGACCTGTTTCACTGGACACATCCGGAAATGCTGGAAACAGATCCAATGCTTCAGGCGAAATATCCTTATCTTAACATTACATTTTTTACAATCAGGGTGATTTTTTACCTGCTGGTATGGGTTGCTTTCTTTTATTTGTTCATAAGAAATTCTCAGAAGCAGGATATCACAAGGGACCCTTTATTGACAAAGCAGAGCATTAAATATTCTGCGGTGTTTGCAATTCTGTTTGTGATTACAATTGCATTTGCTGCGATTGACTGGATGATGAGTCTGGAGTATCACTGGTACTCTACAATGTTCGGTGTTTATTATTTCGCGGGAACACTTCTATCTGCTTTTGCCGCCTCGACCTTCTGCTCTGTAAAGCTAAATGAGAACGGATATCTCGACAAAAAATTAACTGATAATCATTATTACAGCTTCGGAACATTAATGTTCGGCTTTAATATCTTTTGGGCTTACATTGCATTTTCTCAGTACATGCTGATTTGGTATGCTGATATTCCTGAAGAAACCTTCTGGCTGATGATGAGAATGAAAGGAAGCTGGTCATATTTTTCAATCGGACTGATTTTCATCCACTTCTTACTGCCGTTTTTGATATTACTGCCAAGGAGCTCAAAGGTAAGTCCGAAGCTTTTGACCGTAATGTCAATCTGGATACTGGTGGCTCATGCTTATGATCTGTACTGGCTTATTATGCCGAGTTATTTCAAAGACGGATTTGTGTTCGGATGGAGCGAGCTTGGTGTATTAATGTTTGCTGCCGGACTGATTATCACAGTATTTAAATACAGAGCAGACAGAACGAACCTGATACCTGTAGGCGATCCAAAGCTGGAGGCAGGATTGAATTTTCATCTTAATTGATTCGTAAGATTCATAAGATTTATAAGATTCATAAGATTTGAAGGTAGCACAGGCTATTAGCCTGTGGATTTGATAAGTAAAATGCAATCTTTACAGCAATCAAAATAAAAATAAAAGGTAGCACAGGCTATTAGCCTGTGGATTTGATAAGTAAAATGCAATCTTTACAGCATCAAAATAAAAATAATAAAATTTTATACATGGAATTCAGAACCGATACATCAAAGAAGAAAAAGGTAAACATATACAATTATTTCAGAGACCTGGAAAAATTCTACGGCGTATTGTATATGCTTTTACTCGCATTCATAGTTTATCTTGGAGCAAAGTATGTAAAGACGCTTGATTATAACAAGCTTTACTATGCACCCGGCTTGCTGGCAGCGGATACAAATATGAGAGTTACACAGCCCGTTAAGCGCGGGGAGATGACTCCTCCTGTTGATGTAATCAGATTCAGCACTCCGACACCCGAACTTATCGCAAAAGGCAAGGACCTTTATAATACCAACTGTGCAAGCTGTCACGGCGAAACAGGAATGGGAAACGGCGCTGCGGGAGCTGCACTTAATCCTCCTCCGAGAAATTTTGTAAATCCGCAGTTATGGAAACACAGCCCCACCATCGTTGGAATGTACATAACGCTTCAGGAAGGAATTCCCAATACAGGCATGGCGAGCTTCAGCAATATTCCTCCCGAAGACAGGTTTGCGATCATTCATTATGTTCAGACATTTAATCCCACTTTTCCAAAAGTCAGCCCGGACAGCCTGAAAGCACTCGATGAAAAATACAGTCTTGCAGCAGGAGTCAAAGCTGCCAATCAGATTCCACTACCACTGGCAATGGAGCTTGAAGTTCTAAACAGCGACACACTCACTGCCGATCTCAATAACATTGCTTATCAGATTAAAAGCAATAAGACTGATTCGTCTGCAATGATATTCAACTCTATAGTTTTAAATGAATCAAAAGCTCTGAATTCACTGGCTTCAAACATGAAATGGACTGAAAGCCCCGAAGAGCTTGTTAAGTTTCTTGAAACTGATCCGGTGGATAAAGGATTTAAAGCGACAGTTTACCAGATGAGTTCGGATGAATCGAATAAAATGTACAATTATTTAAAAAATCTGTTTGTAAGAAATAAAGTCTGATGAGACACAGTTTTATAAAATATTTTTCAATCGTAATATTTTTCATCTTTGTGAGTATATCATATGCACAGGATGAAAATTCTACTCCAAAACCCGAAGTAGGTATTTATGAAAGGTTAGGCGAGACGATCCCGGATGATATTATTTTGAATGATGAAAATGGTAATCCGGTCAATGTAAAGAGTCTGATTACGAAGCCGACGGTTTTCTCCTTAGTTTACTTCCGATGTCCGGGAATATGCAGTCCATTGCTGAACGGCATTTTGACAGTTGTTGACAAATCCGATCTTGAGCCCGGTAAGGATTATAACATGATTACAATAAGTTTTGACCAGTCGGAGGATTATAAACTTGCATCAGGGAAAAAACAAAGCTATCTCGATAATCTTGATAAGAAGATCCCGGCTGATTCATGGAGGTTTCTTACAGGCGACAGCGCTAATATTCGAAAGATTGCCGATGCACTTGGATTTAAATTTCAGCGTCAGGGTGTGGACTTTATGCACGGCGCCTCAATAATGATGGTTTCTCCGCAGGGCAAAATCGCAAGATATTTATACGGCACGGATTATCTCCCGTTTGATTTTAAAATGGCGGTGACCGAAGCAACAGAAGGAAAGGTTGTTCCTTCGATCACAAAGATAATGAAGATGTGTTTCAGCTTTGACCCCGACGGAAGGAAGTATGTTCTTAATGTTACACGGGTAGCCGGAGGTTTTATTCTGCTTATGCTCGGTGTATTCCTCGGAGTGGTTTTATTTAAAAAGAAAAAAATAAATTTAAAAAATACTTAAAACATTTTATGGCTAACGGAACTATTGCTGTCCCGGGAAGGACAGCAGAGGTTGATTTTTACAATGTGCGGGGAAAGTATAAAGGCATACTGTCGTGGCTGCTTACATTAGATCACAAGCGGATCGGCATTTTGTATTTATGTTCTATACTGTTTTTCTTTGTCGTTGCGATGTTCATAGGAGTGCTGATGCGTCTGGAAATGCTCTCGCCCGGTGAGACATTTATGAAGGCGCAGACATACAACTCGCTCTTCACACTGCATGGAGTGATCATGGTATTCCTGTTCATAATACCGAGCGTACCGGCGATCTTCGGAAACTTCTTTCTTCCGATTCAGATTGGCGCAAGAGACGTTCAGTTTCCCAAACTAAACCTTCTCTCATGGTATCTTTATATTATCGGCGGAGCGCTGGCGATATTTTCTCTCTTTAATGCCGGCGGAATAATGGATACGGGATGGACGTTTTACGTTCCTTACAGCATCAGAACGACTACCGGAGTTTCACTGTCAGTCTTCGCTGCATTCGTACTTGGATTTGCAACAATACTCACGGGATTGAATTTTATCACGACAATTCACCGCTTGAGATGTCCCGGTATGACATGGTTCAGAATGCCGCTTTTTGCATGGGCGCTATATGCAACTTCATGGATTCAGGTACTTGCAACTCCGGTTATCGGAATCACACTTGTACTCATCATTCTCGAAAGAGCATTCGGCATTGGAGTTTTTGATCCGACACTCGGAGGTGATCCTCTGCTCTATCAGCATATGTTCTGGATTTATTCACATCCGGCTGTTTACATTATGATT
Organism: uncultured Ignavibacteriaceae bacterium; assembly: GCA_964399995.1. Lineage (GTDB taxonomy): Bacteria > Bacteroidota > Ignavibacteria > Tepidaquicellales > Tepidaquicellaceae > JAGPCH01. Next base: position 6,986 of record CAYNTN010000003.1, on the reverse strand, counting down.
CTCCCTGCGATGGGTGTCGTATCGGAGATAATTCCTACATTTGCAAAGAAGCCGATATTCGGATATGTACCGATTGCAATTTCAAGTCTCGGCATAGCACTGGTCGGCTATCTCGTCTGGGGTCATCACATGTTTTCCAGCGGAATCAGCGACACATCGAGAGTAATATTTTCCCTGCTGACGTTTATCGTTGCACTGCCTTCTGGAATAAAAGTATTTAACTGGGTTGCAACGCTATACAAAGGCTCTATAGACGTAACGGCTCCTATGCTGTTTACATTGTTGTTCATTTTCATTTTTTCAATCGGAGGCTTGACTGGTCTTGTACTCGGAGCTTTAAATACTGATCTGCATCTGACTGATACATACTTTGTTGTCGCACACTTTCACTATGTAATGTTCGGAGGGATGGGCATAATATTTTTTGCCTCACTGCATTACTGGTTTCCGAAAATGTTCGGTAAGATGTATAATGAGAAAGTAGCAAAAGTAACGGCTTACTGGATCGCTATCGGATTCAATACGCTTTATTTCCCTTTTTTCATAATGGGATACATGGGAATGCCGAGAAGATATTATGATTACCTACCGGAGTTTCAGATCTATCACATAATTTCCACTGTTGGTTCATGGATACTTGTGTCGGGAATTTTAGTTATGCTGTTTAATCTCATCATGGGATTAAGAAAAGGAAAGCCTGTTGGAGACAATCCGTGGGGAGGAACAACACTTGAGTGGACAATTCCTTCGCCTCCTCCGCTGGAAAACTTTGAGGAGATTCCCGTTGTCACAACCGGTCCCTATGACCATCATATAATTCACGGTCAGGCAGTTGAGAAAGGAGAGGTAAAATAATGAGCGATCACACTCAAAATACCGCAACCGAAGAAATTCATGTAGTGGAAATTCACCGCGATGACTTTGGTTCAAAGATGGGATTATGGCTGTTTCTCTTTACTGAAATACTTCTGTTCGGCGGCTTGTTTCTTCTTTATGCCGGATACAGGTTCATTCATCCGGCTGGATTTGCGGCAGCCGCAGCTGAGCTCGATGTACTGATGGGAGCGATAAATACAGTTGTGCTTCTTACCAGCAGCTTAACTGTTGTGCTTGGAATAGTTGCCCTGCAAAAGCATCATAAGCAGCTTTCATTATTTTTTCTCTGGATCACGCAGGCATGCGGACTCATCTTTTTGATAAATAAATATTTTGAATATTCGGCAAAGTTTCATCACGGGATTTATCCCAAAGGACCCGCACTTCAGGAAATGAGTGAAGGCGAGGTTTTATACTTCGGATTATACTTTGTAATGACAGGACTTCACGGACTGCATATTATTGTAGGAATGGCATTCATAGGATTTGTTATGTGGCAGATCAAAAAAGAAGTCATATCTGCATCAAATTTTCAGAAACTCGAAAACGCCGGACTTTACTGGCACTTAGTTGATATAATCTGGATATTTCTGTTTCCTTTACTTTATTTGATACATTAATTAAGAGAAACGATTTTAATTAAATAAAAATCAAGAAAAAAAATTATATGCAAAATCATCCTGAACATCCGGACCATTCAGATCATCACGACGACGGACACATTGCCGAAGCACATCATCCGAGCTACGGAGTGAACATACTTGTATGGATTGGTCTTCTTGCGCTTACTTCCATTACCGTAGCAGTGGCAGGAATAAATCTCGGAAGCCTTGCTCTAACTGTAGCGCTTGTCATTGCACTGGTAAAGTCAATGTTTGTAGTCAACTTTTTTATGCATGTAAAATTCGACAATAAAGTGATTAAGCTGTTCATCGGTGTATGCATAGTCGTTTTTATTGTCGTGTTTATACTTACATTTTTTGATTTAACTTACAGATTTTAAAAGAAAAAACTTTTTTATTATGAGACCAGATATAGCCACCCAGGTTGATGATACATTTATATTGATAATGGGTGTTTCAGCGGTACTGCTTCTGATCATTACAGTTGCAATGCTGTATTTTGTTTACAAATACAACAAGAAAAGAAATCCTGTTGCTTCTAACATTGAAGGAAACACAAATCTCGAAATTGTCTGGACGGTGATTCCGATTATACTTGTTCTTATAATGTTTTTTGTCAGCTGGTCGGGATTTAAGAACATGCGTGACGTGCCAAAAGATGCCATGGTAGTGAAGGTGACAGGACAGATGTGGCAGTGGAAATTTGAGTACGACAATAAGAAAAAATCGGATACACTTTATCTTCCTGTCAATAAGGATGTAAAGTTTGAACTTCACTCGATTGATGTTATTCATAGTTTTTTTCTGCCGGCTTTCCGTGTAAAGGAAGATGCAGTTCCGGGAAGAACCAATTATTACTGGATCAGAACAAACGAGAAAGGAAGCTTTTACGCTGCATGCGCTGAATACTGCGGAATGAATCATTCTTATATGTATGCAACAATTAAGGTAATTGATGAAGATGAATTTCTGACATGGAAAAATTATTTTCCGCCTGAACCCGTTGATACAACAAAGAAAGATACTTCATCTGTAAAAACAGATTCATTGAAGACTCCTTCAGGAAAAACAGATACTGCAAAAGCAAATACAAAAGTTGATACTGTGAAGAAAACGACTGTACCGCCGGACATGAAGAAACCCGATTCATTAAAAAAATAAATCATATACATTATCAGAACAGAAGTCACAAATAAAAAAGAATTTGCCTTAGATGCAGAAAAAAGATACGGCATTTCGGCATATCTAAAGATTTTATTTGAAGTCAGCAAGATAAGGATCACAATTCTTGTTGCATTTACCACGACACTTGGTTATGTGCTCGCTTTGCAGAATTTAGATTCGTTTTCCTTGTACCCTATCGCAGGGATTTTCTTTCTTGCATGCGGAGCAGCGGCTTTGAATCATTATCAGGAAAGAAGCACCGATCTGCTGATGGACAGAACAAAAAACAGACCTATCCCGTCAGGAACAGCCACACCGGGGGCAGTCCTTCTTATTGCGTTTGCATTTTTAATTCTCGGATGCGTTACGCTATTACTGAAGTCAAACATGACAGCACTTGCAATCGGTCTTATAACTTTTTTCTGGTATAATGCTGTTTATACGCCTCTAAAAAGAGTATTTTCTCTTGCAATAATTCCCGGCTCTTTAGTGGGAGCATTACCGCCGGTTGCGGGATGGGCTGCAGCAGGAGGCTCGCTTTCAGATCCGAAGATATTGCTTGTAGCCGGATTCTTCTTTATATGGCAGATCCCGCATTTCTGGATACTGTTATTGGCTTACGGAAAAGATTATGACAAAGGCGGATTCCCGACACTGACAAATGTCTTTTCAAAAAGACAACTGATGAATATCACATTCTGCTGGATCATACTAACTATTGCAATAGCTCTTTCATTCAATTTTTTCGGAATACTTAATTTTAATATTACAGCTGTCATACTTATTTTATTATCCGTCTGGCTGTTTTCTCAGTCTCTGAAATTTATCAGATCGGAAGGTGACAACAAAGCCGTAAAGGCAATGTTCATCAGCATTAATATTTTTACTCTTATAATAATTACATCTTTGACACTTGATAAGCTTGTAAAACTTTTTTTGGAATAAATTTAATACAATTTTAATTAATTCTTATTTAACATGGATTTTCTCGATAATTTAGTGATACCTGCTACAACACAGCATCTCAATCTGCTCAGGATAATACTGGTCTTGTCAATGCTTATCTTCCTTCCGTTTTTCGGAATGCTTTTCGGGGGAACAGCTTTCTCCGTAATATTCAATGCATACGGAAGAAAGAATAATAAACCATTATTCATCAGATTTGCAAAGGATATAATAGATAAGCTTGCCATAAACAGGTTCGTCGGTGTGGGACTCGGAGTCATTCCGCTTCTTGCAATTACATTCTGTTATGCACAATTGATGTATCAGATTGACGTCATAAGCGTAAGTCTGTTGTTTGTTGCATGTCTGTTCATGGCGCTTGCGGTAAATTTTGTTTACACTTTTCAGAATACATTTCAGATTGAACTTCTTATTGAGACATTCAAGGACATCAGCGGGCTTGAAAAGCACGAGCTTGAAACAAGGATACCCGAAGATATTTCAGATTATGAATTTGACCTTAAGAACACAAATTCAAATTCAGGATTATATGCTTTCGTATTATTGGTGCTTACCGCAATATTTTTTGCAGGAGGAACTTCCATAGCTTTAAATTCCGACCGTTATCAGGATTTTACAAACATAGCGCAGATGTTTTTATCCGGTTCAACGTTTTTAAATTTCCTTTTCATTATAGTTTTTTCAATTGCTATTACCGGGAGCTCAATCTTGTTTTTCTTTTTCGGATGGCAGGGCGGAATGCATGACATGGGTGTTGTTTACTCTAATTTTGTGAAAAAAATCGCAGGCAACATTGCATTTACCGGAGCAGCCATATTGCCGGTATTTTTGTTCCTGAGTTTTATGTTCATCCCCAATGTAGCTTTATCCGGAACGGTATTTCTCTATACCGGGCTGGCTTTCATTTCCATTCTCTTGCTGTGTAATTTTTTATATGCAGTCATAAAGAATTCCGATATGAAATATATTAATCCTGCATTCTATCTTCTGATATTGTCGGCAGGGTTCATAATAATGAAGAATCAGTCGGCATTCGGGACAGCGTCTTATAAACATTTAGCGGTTATTAATCTACAGGCTGAGGAACTGCATAAAGAGAAGAAAGGAAAAACCATAAACACCGCAGGAGTTGACGGTGAGGAAATTTTTACGAGGATTTGCTCAGCTTGTCATAAGTTCGATGCAAAATTAGTCGGACCTCCTTACAATCAGACGATCCCAACTTTCAACGGTGATGTAAAAAAACTATCTGCATGGATTCAAAACCCAACCAAGGTTTTTCCGGATTATCCTGCGATGCCGAATCCCGGCTTAAAACCTAAAGAAGCCGATGCAGTAGCTAAATATTTGATTGATAAAGTTGCAGGAAAATAAGCCGCAAGACGTAAGACGCGAGATGTAAGACGTAGAGGTACTCTCTCAGAGTCTTCGCACACTTAAATCTTTCTTCGTAGTATTTAAAGCAAGTAACTCTGCGGGGACTAATTCACTAAATATCTTATTGATAAAGTTGCCGGTACTAAATAACCCGCAAACCCGGCAATTAAAACTGAAATTAAGATATACAAAGCGGTCTGACAGTTAAAAATTCCTTACTCTTTTTCCCCCGAGAACAAAATAACTATATACAGTGATCATTAGCATAAATATCCCGCCTGTAATGAACGGAGCTTTGTACCCGAGATACTGATAAACAAATCCTCCCCATGTAGGTCCGAGAAATCTTGCGAAAGAACCGAGCGACTGATTGATTCCGAGAATGGTTCCCTGTTTGTCAGGGCTTACATTTTGAGAAAGAAGGCTTTGGGAAACAGTGTTGCACATTCCGTTTCCAAGACTGAGCAGAAACAGAACACTCAGCAGCATATTTACTGATTCCGAATAGCCAATGAAGTAAAGACCTATTGCTGCCATGAAGCAGCCGATTATTAAGACTTTTTCTTCGGCGAAAAATTTCTGAAACAGTTTCAGGAAAACCAGCTGAACAAGCGCTCCGACAATTCCCAGGAAGGAAAACAAATAACCTATCTGCGCCTGATTCATGTTCAGTCCATCCTTTCTTTCGGCAAACAGCTGCATGGTTCCGAAAATGTTTGAGAAAGCAAAAACAGATATGAAGAAAATGATAATAAATTTTCCAATGATCGAATCTTTAACTACTGATGAAATTAGTTTCAAATCCAGAACTCGCGGTTTAAATTTTGTTTCACGATTCTTCTGCTGAATTTCCTTTGGAAGTGATTCTTTAAAAATAAAAATACAAAGCAATGTATCCAGCAGTGAAAACCCCGCTGCAACAAAAACCGGAAATCCGTAACCGAAATTCTCGGAGAGTACACCTCCTATAGCAGGTCCAAATACAAATCCAAGAGAAAAAGCTACACTGATAAGACCAATTCCGGAGGTCCTTTTATGAGACGGAGTGACATCAGCAATCGCAGCAAGTGCCGCAGAAATATTCGCAGCAAACACGCCGGCAAAAGCACGTGACAAAACAAGAAGCAGAATAGATTTGACGATACCTGAAAATACAAGAGCAAGAAAAAGAAAGGATATGGCGCTTCCCGAAAGACTCATAATAAGTATCGGTTTGCGTCCGTATCTGTCAGAGAGTGATCCCCAGACCGGAGAAAATATAAACTGCATTAATGAAAAGATCCCTACAGTAAATCCAATCATGAAATCACTCATTCCGAGTTCGTTCACGGAAAATGACGGAAGAAGCGGAATGACGATTCCGAATCCGAGCAAGTCTATGAACACAGTAAGAAAAATTATTATGAGAGCAGATCTGTTTTTCAAATCAAAAATTTTTTAGGCTTCAAAAACAGGAACCGGGCAAAACGAGACTATGAAAATAAAAAAAGTAAACCAGCCTATCAGCATTCTTCCTGAATCCAGCGGTGCTTCACTTTCATGATAAGTCGGAGGATGTTTGATTTTTATAACAAAGAAAATTAAAAGAGCCCATACCAGCCAGTTGATAGAGCCGGAATTATTATTAACTCCGATTAACGGAAGCAAACCGATTATGCCGAATATCAGCAGCAAGGCAAAAATTAAATAAGCGACATACTTGTGTTTATCTCCGAACATCGCGTAAGAAATGTGACCTCCGTCGAGCTGACCGATAGGAAGCATGTTCAGAGAAGTAATCAGAAGACCGAACCAACCAACGCACAGGAAAGGGTAATGATAGATTTCATTCATCGGTGGCATAAAAACCCCGGGTGAGGATGCAAATATCTTTTCGAATGCAATGAACAAAATATTATATCCGAAAGTAAATCCGGACAAAGGAATGCCGGTTGATTTATATTCCGGGTGAATTTCGTAAAGATAATTTAATGGAGGAAG
>CAYNTN010000002.1:7206-84448 GCA_964399995.1 uncultured Ignavibacteriaceae bacterium | reverse complement strand
ATTATTTTCTTCTACAAAAATAACATCTAATGTTTTAAATTCATAGTATTTATTGTTAACCGGAGAATTTGACTTGAAATCAAATGTAAGTGCAGAATGGAATTTGTTATGTTTTGCTGTTTCTCTAATTCCATCCCGGATAGTTTTTATCACTTCTTCTTTGCCAGCTCCTCTCAATGACATCTGCGTTTAGGAATGCTTGCTGAAAATAATTTCATTCATGTTCATTTTTCAATATTCTCAAATCGCTCACGCGCAATTTTTACCGCCTGATGAAACTTTTCCTGAAGCAATTCCATTGGTGGAAGTGCTGTGTAATATGTAGCAACTTTTATATTGCTCTCCTTCAATCTAAGTAACTCTATGTGTTCTTTATTGGCGTCTGTACAAAGTATCAATCCTACGGGGCTATTCTCTCCTTCAACTGATTCATACTTTTCCAGCCATCTTAAATATAATTCCATTTGTCCTTTATATGAAGCTTTGAACTTATCTAATTTCAAATCTATGACAACTAAGCATTTTAGCTTTCTGTGGTAAAATAAAAGATCAATGTAATAATCTTCATTATCAATCGTTATCCTTTTTTGTCTCGCCATAAATGCAAAATCACTTCCCATTTCTATAATAAACTTTTGCAATTCGGAAATGATAGCGCTTTCCAGGTCTTTCTCACTGTAAGTATCTTTTAATCCCAGAAAGTCTAAAAAATACGGATCACGGAATACAAGGTCGGGTGATAGCTTTTGTTCATCCTTAAGCAGCTTCAAATCTTGTTTGATCGTCTCTTCGGGTTTCTTTGAAATAGCAGTGCGTTCGTAAAGCATGGAGCTGATACGTTCTCTTAATTGACGTACACTCCATCTTTCCATCTTGCACATTTCAATATAAAAATCTCTTTTCAATTCATCTTTTAAATAAATTATCTCCTTGATATGAGACCAGCTCAATTCTCTCGACAGTGTAGAGAGAATTTCCGGGTGAGGAAAAATCTCTACAGTGTAGAGACAATTCCATAATTGCGGTTTGCTGAATCCTTTACCGTAGCGTTCGGTTAAAAGTTCTGACAGTGACCCTATGATCTTCTCACCATAATCAGCTCTTTTAGATTGAAGAATATTTAGGTTAATTGTATATCCAATTGTCCAATACAGCATTGTCAGCTGATGATTTACAGCAATCGATATTGATTCTTTGCTTTTATCGACAAGAAAGCAAATTTCATTAAATAAATTATCCGCATTTGTTTCTAAAGAAGTCGCTTTTATCTTTTTCATATTTTTCATATACAAATTATCATTTAGTTGAATTTTCCACTCACTGTGTGGAAAATGAATTGTCTACGCAGTGTAGAGACAATTCACTCTACATTTAAACTTGAGCCAATTAATTCCCAAAATCAATTGCTTTAATCTGTTAACATCCATTTTTCATTAAAACGACTATCTAAAAAATACATTTCACCCCCATAATTAGGAAAGTAAATTCGATAATTACCATCCTTCCAAACAGCATAATCATATTGTTCATCAAACCATCCCATACTTGAACTTGGAACTGCTTCAAGATATTCCGGAACAAGTTCAGATAATTGGTTGGGATATTTATTGTTAGCCGATTTAAATTTCTCTAATGCTTCAACAATTACTTTTGCTTTTTCTTTTGATAAATCAGCTTGGTAGTCTGAGACATATCTACTAATCATTATCGTTGAAAAACAAATTAAACATAAAATTCCTATGTATTTACTAATTCTAAAGTTTCTATGAAGGTAAAACTCAAATGCACCAGCCATTAAAAAAAATATTCCCAAAATAGCAGATATAATAAGCATTAAAATTACATAAATTCCAAATCCCATTAAAGAATATTTCAGACTAAGTATGTTCATCACAATAAAAAGTATTATAACAATTATCACCTTACCTCTGGAATCGAGATATTTTTTTTCTATAATTTCACTTTTAGAAACCTTTGTGTTGGTCATTGTATTCTTCCTTAGGTATAGTTAAAACGACCTTCCCATCAGCATTCCCGAAAACCATTTCAGCCTCTCCTTACTTTCACCATCCGGCAGTGTATTCAAATATTTATCCGCAAGCTTTGTGTATTTCTCTATTCCCTTCTGAGCAGAATCTACTATTCCGTATTTAATGTAAATATTTTTTATCTCTGAAATTTTACCGACATCGTCTGCTTTCAATCCATTCTTGTTTACAATGTCCAGTATCTTTGATTTATCTTTTTCATCTGTCACTGCTTCCATCGCTTTCAATAATAAATATGTTTTTTTCCCTTCAACTAAATCACCGCCGATCTTTTTCCCGAACTCAGTTTCATCCGCAGTTATGTCAAGCAGGTCATCCTGTATCTGAAATGCAAGCCCGATGTTAGCAGCGTAGTTCCTTATATTCTCTACTTGCTCATTGCTTCCGTTTCCGATCAAAGCTCCGATAATTGCCGAAGTCTCAAGCATTTTCGCTGTCTTCTTTCTAATCATCATAATGTATTCATCTAACGTAACATCTTTCCTTTCCTCGTACTCTTTATCAAAACTCTGACCTTCACAAACTTCTATGATTCCATCTGTAAATGCTTCTAGAATCTCATTTAGTTTATCCGATTTCGTTTTCAATAAATAAGAATAAGCCAATCCGATCAGATGATCACCGGTAAGTATAGCTACATTCTCATTCCATTTCTTATGAACTGTCATGTTTCCCCGGCGTGTATCGGCATTATCCATTATATCATCATGAACTAGAGTGAAATTATGAAGCATTTCCATCGCTACTGCAGCATTCAATGCATCTTCCGGTTTGCCGCCGTAAGCTTCACATGAAAAGATCACCATCATCGGTCTGATCCTTTTACCTCCGCTGTTGAGAATGTATCTTAATGGTTCGTATAATGACTCCGGTTTTTGTTTTTCAATTGAGTGTGATAAAATATCATCAACTTGTGATTTGTACTTAAGGTAAGTTTCGTAATGATCAGTCATATAATTAAATTATTCTCTTTAGAATCCTTTGCCTCAAAGTCTCAAAGACTCAAAGAATAAATTTTTGTACTTAGAGTCTTTGAGTCTTAGAGGCAATAGCAAATGAAAGTTATTTTGAAATTTTTAAGACTTCTATCTGTTCCATGTAATATCTAAATTTAAATATTAAATATATAAAATTAAAGATTTTAGTTATATGAAATTACACAACAAACCTGCGGGGTATTTATTCTTAATAACGGCTTTTGTTATCAGTGTAAGCTTTCTTAGTTTCAAACCCTCCGATTCAGAAAAAGAAAAATATAATTACTTTTTAATAAAAGCTTTACAGAACAAAGCAGATGGCGGTGACCTTCCTGACTGGGCTGTAATGGATCCTGACAAAGACGGCTACGAGGGAACACGTACCAAAACCTTTTATGAATATATTAACACGCTTGATTTCGTGCCCGAAAGAAAGGAAGTTATAGTTGCAGTAATAGATTCAGGATTTGATATTGAACATCCGGATTTGAAAGATAATGTCTGGAATAATGAAATTGAAATCAACGGGACACCGGGAGTGGATGATGATAATAACGGTTATGTTGATGATTTTCACGGCTGGAATTTTTTGGGTAATGCAAAATATTTGTCACTTGAAGTTACAAGAGAATACAAAAGACTGAAGAATGCAAACACTCCCGAGACAGATGAGTATTTTCAAAAGGTAATGGAAGTATATGAGTCAAAGAAAGATGAAACATTTACAACAAGCGATGGTTTGTCAGAAACTCTTGCCGAACTGATCGAAGCAGAAGCAATCCTTAAACAAAAAGGAATTACCACTGATCCTAAGAAACTTCAGGGTATTTCAATGAGTCTTCCCGAGGGAAAAGTCAGTGATGCTGCATCAATAATTCTCGGCGTATATTTGCTTTTCGGAATGGAAAAAAATGATCTGAAGGAAACAGACGATGAGTATAAGATCAAAGTGAAATGTTTATTTGATACAACAGATACACATCTGCTTATCGGAGATAATCCGGAGATCCTGCTGGAAACTAGTTACGGAAGCAATGATGTTTCTGAAAAAACCGAAATTCACGGCTCTCACGTAGCCGGTATAATTGCTTCGAAAAAAACCGGTCAGGCACCATTTGCAAAGCTGATGCTGCTTCGTGCCGTGCCGAATGAAGGTGATGAAAGAGATAAGGACATAGGTAACGCGATACGGTATGCCGTTGATAATGGCGCAAGCATCATAAACATGTCGGCTGGAAAATATTTCTCGCCCGATCCGGAGTTCGTAGTCGATGCAATAAAGTATGCTGAAGAAAGAGGAGTTCTGTTTGTCATCTCTGCCGGGAATGAAGGTGACAATGTGACGGACATCGTTAACTATCCGAGAAAGTATATGTTAGAGAACGGTCAGAAAAAATATTTCTCGAATATGATAGTTGTCGGCGCCAACTCATGGATGAAAAAATGGTCACAGCAAAAAGATCCCGAAAATAAAAACTTAAAGTATGATCTTGCAGCACCTTTCAGTAATTACTCTAAAGATGTCATTGATATATTTGCACCGGGTGTTCAGATTAATTCGACTGTTCCGAACAACAAATATAAAAAAGTTGACGGGACAAGCATGGCAGCTCCTGAAGTCTCGGGCATTGCAGCTATTTTAAAATCATATTATCCTAATCTCAATGCACAGCAATTAAAGGAAGTAATAATTTCCTCCGCAAGGCAGTATCCCGGACTTACTGTCAAAGTAAAAGATAAACCAAAAGAATTATTTTCCAACATGTCGAAGTCAGGAGGAGTGATAGATATGATGAATGCTTATAAAAAAGCGGGTGAGATAAATAGTTTGCAGAATTAAGAATTAGGAATTAAGAATTAGGAATTAAGTATTGGGTGGTGAGTATTTTAAAAAAGAAATGAGTAATAGATATTAGATACTTTTAGTTTGTAATTTGTAACTCGTAACTCGTAATTCGTAATTTAGAATATTTTCACGCCTCCGAAATAAGTTTGAAATACCTTCGCATTCTTGATTTCTTCACCTGTCATTTTAAACAGATCATTTTCCATCACAACTATGTCAGCTGCTTTCCCGACTTCCAGGCTTCCTCTTTCATTCTCGTCGTAAGTTGCATAGGCATTATTAATGGTGTAAGCATCAAGACAATCAACTAATGAAATATTATTTTCAGGGACAAAACCGTTTTCAAATCCTTTCGCTTTTCTTGTCATTGCATAGTAGAGAGTTTCGAAAGGACTTTCGCCGACAACGGGAAAGTCAGTTCCGAAGCAGACTTTCGCACCAATATCGAAGAGCTTTTTGTAATTGTGCTCCAGTCTGTAATCTGTTAATATTTCCATTGCTGTCTTTGCATCACTGAATAAATGAGTAGGTTGAACGGAAGCAATTATCTTTAAGTTCTTGAATCTTTCGAAATCATCTTCACATATATGCTGAGCATGTTCAATCCTGAATCTTCTGTCTTTGTTACCGTGTTTCTTTATCAACTCTTCATTTAAATCTAGCAGCTCAGTCACAGCTTTGTCACCGATAGCATGAACTGACATCTGATATCCGGCTTTGTCTATTTCAAATGCCAGCTTCTCAAACTCTCCGCTGTTTACAAATTCTGTCGTGATCCCGTTATGTTCACCGCTCTTATAATTCGAATGCATTAAAGCCGTCCGGCTCGAAAGCGAGCCGTCATAAAATGCTTTGAGTGAATTGAATTTGATCAGATCAGATATTTCAGAAAATTCTCTCCGATATATTTGCAGTTTGCAAAACTCCTGAAAAGGCAAACGTGAATCAACTCTCATCAGTAATTTTTTTTCATTAATTAATTTTTTGTAAATTTCCAGATCTTCAAATAATGTAATATCAGATATTGCCGTAATCCCAAGAGAATGAAGTTTTTGAATCTGTTTATTTGCAGCATCCGTTTTTTCCTTTAAGGAAGCAGCCGGAATTTTATCCATTACAAAATAAATCGCTCTTTCCTTTAGTTCACCGGTGATAGCATCTCTTTCATCTCTTACAATTTCTTCAGATGTGAAATCTCCTGACTTTGCGAGTATTCCCGATAATTCAATTGTCTTTGTATTTGCAAATGCAGAATGCATGTCGAACTTTGAAATTATGACAGGTATATCAGGAATTACTTCATCAAGAAAAATTTTATTAAGCTGAATATTTTCCATGAAATTTGATTCAGAAAAATATCCGCCGTATATCCACTTATCACCGTTCTGTTTTTTATAATTCTTTAAACCTGTAATGAAGTCATTTTTAGTTTGTGCATTTCTGAGATTCAGTTGTGAGTTGACTAAAGCTCCTTTTATGAAATGACAATGTCCGTCAGTAAATGCAGGCAGAACAAGCTTTTTCTTAAGGTCAATTACTTCATGATATTCTCTCTGTGAATACCTTACTTCGCGGGAATTTCCGGTGAATATTATTTTGCCGGTACCGGAATCAAATCCCAAAGCATCTGTAAACAAATTTTTTCCAAGCCAGACCTTTGCATTTGTAAATAAAATCTTCAATCTATTTAAATTTTAAATTAGCAATTTTCAATAAGCAGTTTAAAGGTGACATAATTAATTTTGAATAAATTTATTTTATTAAACTAAAACATTAAACAGAAAATGAAATACGCAATCAGCTGGTTTGCAATACCGGCTCTTGATTTTAAAAGAGCAGTAAAATTTTACAATGACATTTTTGATTTTGAATTAAATGTTATGCAAATGGACGGAAGAGATATAGCATTTTTTCCTATTGAAGAGGGAGGCATCGGAGGTCATATCACAGTCGCCGAAGCATTTAAACCATCAGAGCAGGGTCCGATATTGTATCTTAACGGAGGTGATGATCTTCAGATTGTTTTGGACAGAATAGAATCCTCAGGCGGAAAAATCAAATCTCCGAAAACTCAAATTGCTCCCGGGATGGGTTACATAGGTGTTTTCTTTGATACTGAAGGAAACAGGGTTGCTTTGTATTCGCAGAAATAATGATGAATTAGTATAGTGAAAAACTTCTACTAACCTAAACTGGCATAGCCAGAAGCAAAGTGAAAATGTTTTTTGTTAAACTTTTAGTTCATATCATATTTGGGGCTGTATAAAAAGTCAATATTATTTTTACCACTAAGGCACTAAGAGCACAAAGATATATTTTTTTAAAATCATTTTTTCTTAGTGTGCTTTGTATACTTAGTGGTAAAACATATTTTTTAAGACTAGAACTAATTTTATTTATTGAATAATATTCTTACCATTTTGCGCAGAAGTTAAGTTGTAACTGACTAAATTAACAGTAGTAGTTTATCCTATTAGTAAAAAGGTATCACAATTAATGCCCTTTTCTGTTTAGATAAAGCTTAAGAATATAAACTTTTTTATAATTAATGTTGTCTTTAACGAAAAGGTTAAGCTCGATATTCAAATTTGCATGGATAGTGCAAGCTCTTTACATTAATTTTGTACAGTACCGAGTTTTACTCAGCTCTTATTCTCAATGATTTAAAATTTCACTTTCCTCCGTGGAAAACCTGCTTGTCAGAGTAATCGAAAAGTTGTTTATTATTTACTTCTTAAGTTATTTTCTCATAGATTTAGCACTCTTTCTAATATTTCTTTTCTCGTCCAATTCAATCAAAAAAAAGTTTGAATCCGGTATTGAATCCGGTAAAATTTACAACAAAGCTTCGATCATAGTTCCTGCTTACAATGAAGAAGTATCCATAGTCCAGTGTATAAATATGTTAAGTAAACTGGATTATCCGGATTTTGAAATAATAATTGTAAATGACGGTTCAAAAGATAATACTCTTCAAACTCTACTCAATGCATTCGAATTTAAAGTTTCGGAATCGGGCTATATAAAAAAAATAAATACAGCCGATGTCAGGTCTGTATATATTTTAAATGAGAGGAAAGTAATATTAATAGATAAATTAAACGGCGGAAAAGCTGATGCAATCAATGCGGGTATTAACATTTCAAGAGGAGATTTTATCTGTACAATAGATGCTGATTCCTTATTGGATGAAAGTTCGCTCAAAAAGGTAATTCAGCCGATGCTGAAAGACAAAAGAGTATTTGTTACGGGTGGTCAGATCGCAATATCAAATGAAACTGTAATAGAGAATGATAAAATTACAAATTACAGAATGCCGGGAAATATCTGGGTTCTTTGGCAGATCAGCGAATATATAAAATCTTTTCAGATTTCAAGAATGGCTTTGAGTAAAATTAATGCACTGCTGATAATGTCAGGTGCTTTTTCGGTTTTCAGAAGAGAGGATCTTCTGAACACAGGTGGATTTTTAACTTTAAAAAATGATCATAAGTATATCAGGGATATTTTCAAAACTGAAAATAGTACTTTATGTGAAGACATGGAAATCATTGTAAGGCTGTGGAGATATTATTACGAAAATAAAATGGACGGAAAGATTGTTTATCTTGCAAAACCGCTTTGCTGGACGGAAGTCCCGGAGAATTCTAAGAATCTTTTTAAGCAAAGATCAAGGTGGCATCAGGGACTTGCGGAATGTTTATTCTTACATTCGAAAATGCTTTTCGATCCGCAATACAGAACAATTGGTCTGCTGGCATTTCCATATTATTTTTTCTTTGAATTATTATCTCCTCTTGTAAAATTATCGTCGATCATTTTTCTGATTTATGCTTCCTTTATAGGACTGATCAATACTGAATGGATATTAATGATGATAATTTTAATTACATTTACTACAGGTTTAATAATGAGCATCACCACAGTAATAGTTGAAAAGTGGAGTCAGAAGCAATCCATTGGAAATCGTGAAGCATTAAGATATAAAACTTTTTATGATTGGTTAAAGCTGCTTTATACAAGCATAGCGGCGGATTTCAGTTATTCATTTTTCAAATTTTTTGCGCAGCTCAAAGGTTTGGTAGATTTTTCAATGAAAAAGAGAGAGTGGAATAAATTTGAAAGAAAGGGGATACGAAAAATTGTTACATCGGTATCGGAAACAAATTGAATATGTATTTAAAATATTTCTTATCTGCTCACTGCCGGGAATATTAATACTATTATCTTATTCCCGGGAGGTATCAGGTCAGGAAATTGAACAGGCTATTAAAAATTCGTTAAAAATTACTGATGAAACGGAAGTGAATGAATCAATGATAAATAAGATCAATCAAATTAATAATTACACTGCTGGGAGTTCCGAGACTTATGATTTTCTTAATGTTAGTTATAAAGCCGGCTATCTCAGAGAGATTGAAGAATTTTACAGTCTTAATTCTTTTTATCAGAATCTGAAAATTACAAAAAGATTCAGCGATAAATTTCAGCTCACACTAAGCCCCGCAATTGAATATTCTGAAAAAAAGCAAACGGATTCACCGAATTTGTACAAATGGTATGACAATACCGGTCTGAGAGCTGTGATTGATTTCAATGCATATAATACACTTTCCGTGTTTGCTGCGGGCAGTATAAGCGATTCGACATGGACAGCTTACGGAACATCGCTAAGTTCAGTCATTGAGTCGGATGAATTTCAAATTTCAAATTATTTTATAGCTACTTATGAATATTTTTATTACTGGAATCAGGTTGCTCAGAATTTTGTAAATGACAATGTTAAATTAAAATATAATAACTTCACTATTTCAGCAGGATATTTTTATGGAGTCGTTGAAAATAATTATGTAGATGGTTTTGAAACTAAAGCTAAAAATCCGAATTCATCATTCAGCTTTGACGCGGGCTATAAAATATCAACTAAACCGGCTGTCAGCGTGGGGTTCCAATTCAGTACAAGAGATTTCGAATATTATTCTCCGTTATATTATTCTCCGCAGGACAGAAAGCTGACCGGAATCAATGCGAGTTTTTTTAACATGTTTACGAATTATTACATTTACTTCGGAGGCGGTGCAAAAGTGGATAATAATGACAATTTTATCTGGGCTGTTGACCTTGAAGGCGGTTATGAAAACGGAAATTTTTCAATATCCGCAGGGCTAAGCAGATATAATGATCCTTTCTATTCAAACTATAATACATTTTTGAATATTGTTAAGAGTTTTTAATTTATTATGCAGACAGGAGTATCGACATATTTTTCATTCTTCAAACTTAAATATTTTGTAATACTGTTATTTTTAGCTGTATTGATATTTACTGTTTATAAAATGATCCGTTATGAAGATTCAATCAGGGAAGCAAGAATAGTAAGGATCAACGTCGGTGGTGAGAACAAAAAATTATTACCTGAAATTACTTCAGCAGAGCTGCATGAAAAATCCGGAAATGCGGAGTTTAGATTTAAAGCTGGTAAAAAATATTTTTCCATTCTGGAATCAAAGATCAGGAAAGGTGAAAATGTTAAAGAATGGAATCAGTATTTTTTGAAAGGTGTGAATATGGGAGTTGCCTTGCCGGGAAAATATCCTTCCGAATTTTCAGCAACATTCAGTGACTATTTAGACTGGTTTAAGAAAATAGCTGAAATGAATTCCAATACGATAAGAGTCTATACTATTCTTCCTCCTGAATTTTATGATGCGCTTTCCCAGTATAATATTGGCAACAGCAATAAGCCACTATATTTGCTTCAGGGAGTGTGGGCTGACGAGAGGGACAGCAATGATTATTATGATAAAAAATATATTGAAAAATTTCAAAAGGAAATAAAGGATGTCATTGATGTAATTCACGGAAACACAGTTATCCCCGAAAGACCCGGTCACGCAGAAGGTGTTTATGCCCGTGACGTATCTTCTTATGTTATCGGGATTTTACTCGGAAGAGAATGGGAACCTTTAACTGTGACTGTTACAAATCAGAAAAATAAAAACATAAAAAACTTTTCCGGAAATTTCATTTCATTGCCTGCCGGAACTCCGATGGAATCCTGGCTAGCAAAGATGATGGATTTTACGGTTCAATATGAAACTCAAATCTATTCGGAGCAGCGCCCGGTTTCTTTCGTTAACTGGCTTCCGACTGATCCAATGTATCACAATTCCGAATTCATTGAAAACAAAAAAGTCAGGGAATATGATAATGATCTGGAAAGCATTGATTACAGGAAGTTTAACATTACAAATCTGTTTAAAGCAGGGATCTTTGCTGCATATCATGTATATCCCTACTATCCGGATTTTGTCTTCATGGATGACAAATATAAAAACGCTGTAAATAAAAACGGTATCAAAGATAATTTTTACGGGTACCTTGAAGATCTTGTAAACCATTGTCCTGAAATGCCGCTTGTTATAGCAGAATATGGATTGCCTTCAAGCCGGGGAAACAGTCACAGTAGTCCATTTGGACTTAGTCAGGGAGGACATAGTGAAGATCAGCAGGCTCAGAAATCAAAAATGTTAACACAGGATATTTTTAATGCCGGATGCGGAGGAGCTATTTATTTTGAATGGGTAGACGAATGGTTTAAGATAAACTGGCTCGTGCAGGATTTTGAAGTGCCGGCATCAAGAAGAAATCTCTGGCACAACATGGAAAACCCCGAACAGAATTTCGGAATAGTAGCAGTTGAACAAAGAACAAAAATTGTTGACGGAAATGACAACGACTGGAAGGAAAACGAAATTATCTCAGACAAAGATAATCATTCATTTTCAGCAGGATCTGATGCCGAATACTTTTATATGAAATATAAACTGGCTGATTTTGATTTTATGAAAAACAATCTTCATATAGCCATAGACACTTATGATAAATTAAAAGGAAGTCATAAGCTTCCGTTCCTTAATGAAAATCTCTACAGGGGAGCGGAGTTCTTATTAAATTTTATAAATACAGACAGTGCGGAAATCCTTGTTGATGAAAAGTACTCGGTTTATTCGGATATATACAATGATTACGTGCCTGTTTATTCATCCAAAGAAAACTATGACGGAAAATTTGTAAGGCAGATATTATTATCAAACAGAGAGAGAGAATCTTTGCTTGGTGATAAAACTGACAGAATAGTTTATGACAGGAGCAGTTTAATTTACGGCAAAAGTAATGAGAGCAGTTATTCAAATTCAAATTGGATGTGGAATGATGCAGAGAAAATTCTTGAAATAAGAATTCCCTGGCAATTACTTAATGTCAGTGACCCATCCTCGGGAAACGTATTGGATGATAAAGAAAGTACCGGTGAGATTGAAAGCTCGGAGACAGAAGGATTTCATATTTATTCTTTTACTACAGATAAAGGAGATGAAAATGTAAAGCAGATCATTTCAGATGTTCCTGAATTTTACAACTGGCAGAAATGGGACAAGCCATTGTTTTCATTACGTTTGAAAAAAATTTATCATGAACTAAAGGATATTTTTTCGAAATTTAATGTAAAGGATCCTCCTTCAGAAAATATTGTTACTCAGAGTTTTAAGATTGCAAAATGGTTTAATAACAGAAACGGAGCTATTTCTATTTCATTAGATGATGGTTCAATGTCACAATATAGTTATGGTGTTCCTGTTTTGGAAAAATACGGTATCAATGCAACGTTTGGTCTGGTAACCCAATGGACAGAAGAAAATCCAAGCTCGTCTGCAGAGAAAGGAACTTTTGCTGTAGATAAATTCGGATGGAAACAGGCAAATGAATTGATTTCAAAAGGTAATGAGATAGCTTCACATAATTATTATCATAGTAAGATGGACACTCTTTCTGCTGCTGAAGCTTTATTTCAAATGAAGGAATCAAGAATTGTTACAGAGAAGTTATTAAATTCAAGAGTTTATACATTTATTTTTCCATACTCATCTACGCGGAAAGATTTATTCCTTCTTCCTTCGCAGGCGGGATTTTTGTTTGCCAGAACCGGAGAAGAAAGCATAAACCTAACTGATAAAATTAATATGTCCAAATTAACAATGTATGCAATTTACAGTGAGGAAGTTCCTTCTATGAAAGAAATAAACAAATACATTGAGGATTCAAGAGATAAATGGCTTATATTAAATTATCATAATATTTTCCCTTTCGATTCAAAAGAAATGAATCTGCTTCGGTATCATAATGTATCTGCTACATATTCCGTAACTCCTGAAATGTTTGACCGACAAATAAGACTCATGAGAAATTCCGGATACTGGATTGCACCGATCAGCGCAATAGGGAGATACATTCTGGAAAGAGATAATTCGAACATTGAATTCACCGTTCACGGTGATAAAATATTTTTAATTGCAAGAAGTAATCTGGATACAAGCATATACAACGTACCATTAACTGTCATTTTCAAAACCGGCTGGGAAGTTGTAAGGGTGATAAACAGTTACGAAGACGGGATTTATAATCCGGTCCAAAATGAATTGCTGATAAATCTGCTTCCTAACCGGGAAGTAATAATTGAAAACATGACTAAATACAGGGAATAAATTTTGAAAAAATTCATAATATTAATATTTGTTTTAATCCTGGGATTGATCGCTTATTTTTTCATTCCATCTTTAACAAAATCAGGGAAAATCACTTCTGTCAATGAAGATATCCGGATGCTTCCTAAGGTATTATTTTTAACAACAGGATCTGGGGAAGGGAAAGGAGAGCTTTCTGCAGGAGTTATTATTGCCATCCAGAGTTTTAATAAGAACGGAGTTTTCGTATGGTTAGATACAAGGGAAGTCTTGCTTCAGCCGGAAATACTTTCCCGGTACTCTGTTATGATTCTGCCTACTTCAATCGGATATCATGACGGTGACAGAAAGTATTCACTGACTTTTCTAAGCGATTTTGAAATGGAAAATATAGAGAGGTGGGTTGAGAACGGAGGTACGCTTATTACAGAGGGAAATATCGGAAGAAATAATCTGGAAGGCGGAGACAGAGCTGATCTGTACAATGAACTGAATCCCGAAACATGGAAATTATCAGAAGTTTTCGGCATAAAAATGAAAGAGCGTGATCTGAACGGATTTTCTATAGAGGAAAAGGATTTAAAGATTTGGAGTGGCAGGATTAAAGAACCAATAGCAGAGAATGAATGGGTGCTTATTCCGACAGAGATTATTTCAGATAAAGTGAAAGTTTTAGCAGAATGGGTAAACGGTGATGAAAGGATTCCTGCTATAATTCAGAATGAGTATGGCAAAGGAAAAGCTGTATTTTTGACATCTACATATCTGCTTCACCCTTCAACTGACGGCGGTGTTTCAAGTATTGAGCAGATTGAAAGATTCTATGATTATATACTGGAAAATGTAAATCATGGTTTGTCAGGAAAAATTCAGGTGAATCCCTGGCCAAGCGGATTTTCATATGTATTTTGTGTAACTTTTAATTCTGAAGGTCAGATTGATAGATTTAACAAAATTGTAAGATTTCTGAAAAGTGAAAATCTTCCCGCTACATTCTTTATTGACTCTTCATTCAGCGAAGAAAAGAAAAAAATTCTTGACGAATATAAGAATATTACTTTGCAATCAAATCTGTACTCAAAGAAAGATTTCAGTGAAGCGGGTCATGTTGATATTTCAAGAGTGATAATTATGAATGAACAGAAATTTAATAAAATTTTTTCAGGATTAAGATTTCCTTACAACAATGCAAACTTCTGGGGGCTTCTGTTCGCTGATGACAAAGGTTATATTTATGATTCGAGCATCGGAGTTGATCAGCTTACAAGTTACACAGGTTCCGTTATTCCTTACAATATTCCGGTTGCCCGTGATTCATATTATAAAACTCTTAACCTTCTTGAAATTTGTCCGATTAAAAATAATGATAAATTTTTTTATGAAAAATCAGAAAAAGGCGAAGAATATGCTGATGATTTGCAGAGAAGTGATGCACAACTGTTTGAGAAATATCTTCTGGATTTCTTTGAATTTGTTGTTGACAAGAACAACGGCATAATGGTATATGAAGGTAACCCGGACTATACGGGTTTTAGTGATTTGACTATGCTCCCGCTGAAATTAATTTCAGATACTTTGAAGACAAAGAACTGCTGGATAACTACACTTGATGAAGCAGCAGATTTCAGAAATAAGTTAAGGGACCTTTCCGTAAATGTTTCCGGTTCCGGAAAAGATGTAAAACTTAAAATCAACTTGCCTGAGGATGTGTCCATTGAAGACCTTTCATTCAAGCTAAGTTCAATGCCTGAAAAAGTTATTTCAACCGGCAAGTATGAACTCAACGAAGCCCGGGGAAATTATTATTTGACATCAGATGTAAAGAACGGTGATGAAATTATTATAACTTACCCTAGCTAAAATCATTTTGAATTTATTTTATCTTTCGCTTTGAGTGAGTGAGAATGTTTGAAGGAAGAATGATTGTTTCCTCTTTGCTGCATTATTTGTAGTTCCTCCGATTCTAATTTCAGTCTGAAACAATTTATACTACGGTTGCTCCTGATATTGATCTTAATGTGTTACTCATTATGTTTACGCCCTCCTTCTTGAGCTACAGGTGTTTCGGCAATCCCTGCAGCAATTCCCAAAAAGCAATGAAAGTACAAATTAACAGAATTATAATATTTATCGCGATGGAATGGTTTTGTTTCTTATTTATCCAGCCTGCCACTATCATTGTTAAACCTAAGCACAAAGCAGAGATGCCCGACATGAACGGATAAATATTCAGCACTGAAGGTAGAATTAATCCTATTGCGCCCATTAATTCCAACAAACCTGCAATTTTTATTTCAAAATTCTTAAGATTAATCAATCCCGTCAAGCCCTTTTCAACAAGCTTTTCTTTGGGAAGTATGAGTTTGTTTATGCCGGTAAAAGCGAAGACAACAGCAGTTAGAATTTTTATTATCCAGATTATAATTTCCATTTTAGTAGTTATTTTTTTTAGTTTTAAATTTTCTTCATCAGAAAAATTAATTGCTCAAATCATTCTGCAAGTTTGACAATTTCATTATAGTCAGTGTCAGAGATGATTTGAGCAAATGTTTATAAGTGCGATTATTTAAAGTTCAGAATGACAGTTATTATGCTTCTATTTTTTCTTTAAGCTTTTTAAACCATTTCTTATAAGCTCTTTTCTGTGCAAGGAGTCTTTTCTTAAGCTCATCGTCTTTGGCTTCCTTTTTGGCTTTCAGCTCATCAAGCTTATTTCGCAGTGCTTGTTTCTTGCTTTCAACTGATTTTTTTATCTCTTCTTCGGTATCATCAATTTCTTTATTTAAATCATAAATATCAGACTGAATGGCTTTTTCGACTTCTTCATCAACGTCAATGCGGGTAATTTCTGCAATTGATGAAAGTTTAGTATCAATCGGAGCATTCCATTCTTCATAAACATGGGCAACGACAAGGCATTTTCCGTTAGGAATTTTCTTAGAGATTTCTGTCAGGTAATCTTCTTTATCTGATGCATCCCCGAAATCAATCAGCGAACCTGTAAGTAAACCTAAGGATGAACCGGCGAGTACTCCTGCAGGACCTGCGAGCAGTCCGATTATTCCGCCGGTAAATGCTCCGAAAATTGTAGCGTCCGCTATCTGCCCTTCGGAGTCTTTCATATGAACTCTCCCGTTCGTGTCTTTTTCTATTACGAAAATTTCAGAAAGGGAAACGTCGTTGTTTTCGTCTAATTTTTTCAGAGCTTCAACGACCGTGTACGCATCACTTTGCGTGCTGGTAAGGAACTGAATTATCTTTTCCATGATTTTTATTTTTTTTTAATTAATGAATCATTTTAACTTACATTACAAAAATATAAAAAAGTTTTTGATTCATTGCGCACAGAAATGTGCAAACTTTAAAGAGGGCTCAAAGTTTTTTTAAAGCATCACGGAAGCTGTTGCGGTGAAGTCCGAGGTATGAAGCGATGTGTGTATAAGGAACTTTTGCGAGAATTTCGGGGGCGTGCTTTTGTATAAATCTTATTCGTTCAACTGCGTTAGAGTTTTGAAACACTTCCAGAATTTTTTGTGCTTCAGTAAATTTTTCCTGCGCAAGCATTTTCTCTGCAGTTAGAAATTGTGGAAACTTATCTTTCAGAAGCTCAATATTTTGACGAGTGAAAACAAGTACATCACAATCAGAAATAGTTTCAATGGTCAGTTTCGATTTGGTCTCGTATAAGTAACTTTCATAATCAATCACCACATCATTTTCGGGATAATAGTAAAACTGGCTGAACCTTTTATCGGCATTATCATCAATATACCAGCCGCCCATAATACCTTTAAACAGAAATCCAATTTTTTCAAAATACCTTCCTGAATGCAAAAACACTATTCCCTTTGCTATATGCTCAACCGAACCTTTTCTTATTATGTAGTCAATCTCTCCCTGACTGAATCCGCACAGCATGAGATTATTTGTAAATTTTTCCATCATCTTCGCGAATCAACTTATAGCAAATTTATTGGTCTGCAAAGTTATTATCAATGATTAATAATAATGATTCATTGATATAATTTGATATAATTAAATCTGCCAATTGCAAAAACTGTCGGATTGTTCACAGTTCAAACTCTAACAACCACCCAATGCTCTCTTCGATTCTTTTTACACGGAGATGACTTTTTACTGTTTTATTTGATTATTTCAGGTATCTAAACGGAAACGTAATAAACCTTATCTGGGCTGACGTCCTAAGGGTTCTATAATGCAGCATAGCAAACTCACTATAAACATAATCTCAAATGATAATTTCGTTTTGACTTCTCAGGAAGGTGATAATTTCGAAAGTTCGAACTGGAACAGAAAAACCAACTGAAGTTTGTAAAGTTTGTAAAGTTTATAAAGTTTATAAAGTTTGTAAAGTTTGTAAGAAGCTCACAACTTAAAAAGTAGAAGGTAATAATTTACGATTACTCTTCACTAACATTATTTTATCAAATCCTAAATCCTAAATCTATAATCTAAAATAATGGTTTCTTGATGCTCACAAAATTTACCGAATTATTATATGCCATGATTACATCCGTAAGATCAGTAACATTGTTTCCCGTCAGATCTGTATTAATGTAACCTGTGGCAAAACTGTTTGCATCATTATTAATGTTTATCACATCCGTAAGATCAATGAAACCGTCCTGATTTACGTCACCGCTGTACAGTCCGAATTCCTGAGGAGAATTATCCACACTGATCAGATTTCCTCCGAAAACATTTGCAGTATCGGTAAAATCAGGAGAGAGGAATCCAGGTCCGAATGTTAACGGCGTCCTGCTCCATGTCTCAACAGAATTCCTGTGATTGACAACAACATAATATTGTCCGCTTCCTGAAATCTTAAAGAAATGATTATTATATGCATTGCCTTCAAAAGTGCAGTATGATTTTGCCGAATCAATTATTGAATACGGCGGTGAGGTGTTTCTTAGTGTTACCTTTACGGTATCATAAACATTCATATAATTATAAATCGGATCATAAAAACCCTGAATGAACATATTTAAATTTATTGTATAAACCGGTGATTTGTATTTTACTATTGACATTGTGTATCCTTCTGCAGAATCATAAGTTGAAACTCCCGCATAAAAGAAATTAACTCCTGCTGCAATAGAATTATTTTTTGCAGGTATATCATTTCCGGACGAGGATCCGTTGAAATCAATGAAATGAATTGCTTCTCTCCAGATCCTTTCGTTATATCCCTGATTTGACGACTCTCTCTGTGAAGCGGAAATTAAATATCCTGCCGCATCGAGTCCACCGCCTATAACATTATTGTTTGAGGTATTGGAAGGATTTAGTATGGACCCCAATGGATTTGTGCTTCCTGAAGTATCAAGTCTGATAATGTTCATATGAACTTTATCCGGATAAGTGGACGCTTGTAAATCTCCAGCAACAACAATCTTTGAGCTTATCGAATCATATTTCAAAACAGCCCCGGTTTCTTTCAGATTTGCCCCCTGACTCTTTGTAATAACCCAGCCCTGAGTTCCGTCAGGCAGATATTTTATGACAACAAGATCGCTACCGGTTCCAGTATTGTATGCACATCCCGTAATATAAACATTCCCGTTATTATCCGTATCAATTGAACGCGCGTCGTCATTCCCGTTTGCACTTCCGTTATAACTTTTAACCCAGGATGCTGTTCCTGCTGAATTCAGTTTAATGGTTAAAATATTAATTCCTTCGCCTGTAACTTTACTGTTTGCAAGTATAAAAACATTACCGTTTTTATCAACCTTCATGTCTCTAATTACATCGGTGTCATTTGCAGTGCCGCTGTATCCGTAGTTCCAGACAAGTGTCCCGGCTGAATTATACTTTAGAACGCCGATATTTTTGTTTGTCGAAGACGATTCGGAATTAAATCCGGCATATACATTCCCTGCGCTGTCAGTACCAATCTCAACTCCTTCATCATTCAAAGATCCTCCGTAACTATGCGTATGTATATTCCATTGAGCTGCCCCGTTAGAGTCAAGCTTCATTGTATAGACATCTCGTTCCTGTGTCGTCCCGTTATACATTGTCCCCGTGAAATAAACAGATCCGCTGACATCAGTACAAACTGCGTTCCCTGCATCTTCGATATCCACGTTCACTCCTCCTCTTTCGTAAACCCACTTTTGAACACCCGCCTGATTATATTTTACTAAATAAATGTTATCACCCAAGCCGGAAACTCTTATTTTCCCGATTGCATAAACATTTCCGTTTTTATCTATTGCAATGGAGTTCACGGCATCGGTTGAAATTTCAGCTCCGTTAAATGTTCTGTTCCAGAGCTGGTTTCCGGAAGAATCATACTTTATGCAGGAGAAATCGCAAATGGTAGTATATCCGCTGCTTCCGGCTGCAACGACATTTCCGCTGTTATCAATTGATATTGCAACAGCGCTTTCATAATCTGTTGGTTTAAAATTAAAATCTCTTGACCAGATCAAATCTCCGTTTGCATTGTATTTCAGTGTAAGAAATTTTTGACCTACGGAAAACTCTAGATAGCCCGTCACATAAATATTTCCTGCAGCATCAAGGGACAGGTCTTTACCCTCGTCAGCCCATCCGTTTGGACCGGCGAATGTCTTAATCCATTTCAGAACACCGGCTGAATCATATTTGACGGTTGCCACATCACCGTACAACCCATTAACCAAACCGGTAAAATAAATATTTTCGGAAGCATCCATTACAATCGCATTAACATAGTCATTGGAGTTTTCTGTACCGTTATATCTTCGTGTCCATAAGGTATCACCCGAACTGTTATACTTAATTGTAAAGATATCATGATTTCCGATAGCGATAGTGCCTGTTACATAAATATTCCCGGAGTTTCCAATAACCAGCCGGCTGTTAAAAGCTCCCGGGTTAGATACACTCTGCAAAATCTTACTCCACTGCAGGTTTCCGTTGTTGTCATATTTCAGAAGCAGAAATTTATTTACTGATCCGTTGTTAATCTGACCTGTAATAAAAATATTTCCTGAAGCATCAAGTTTGATATCATGCCCGATTCCCGTGTGATATCCGGAAGGATTTGTAAAAGTGACAGAGAATTTCTGTATGCCAGTTGAATCATACTTCAGAAGAAATACATCCCGTCCTGTACTACCTGTGATATAACAATTACCCGAAGCATCAGCAATTATTTTGTTTAAAGTCAGATTGAATCCGAAAGGAGTAAGATAAGCTCCGCGGATCCATTTCAGATTACCGTCTTCATCATAGCAGGTTGATATAACAATCTGAGTATACCCGCCGTAATTCACTTCTCCCGAAGCAATTACATAATTTTTTCCTGCATTTGAATATGTTGTGATTGTTTTCCCATTTTCATTTGAATAAGCAGCGGATGGATAATTGTAAGTTCTCGTCCATTGATACACGCCTGATGAATTGTATTTTACTAATATCATATCCGCACCGGAGTAGCCCTTGCCTGTTGAACCGGTCATATATACATTTCCATTCTGATCAGTCACAACATCATTAGCTGTCTGCGTGCTGTTGCCCGGAAGTATGTAAGACTTTGCCCATTCCTGTGTTATCTGTGATTTTGATTGACCACAGCTGAGAAAAATTATTAAAGACGTTATTATAAATTTTTTCATAAACAGTTATAGTTTATTTAGTGATTAAGTTTTATTTGATAATTAAATTCATCTGTCATAGTAAAAATAAGATTCAGCCATTCGGGATTATGTTTTGTAACGAGTTTATAAATCTTACTTTTCTCAGTTTTCTGAAGTAATCTTTTTCTGTTAACTGCTTTCTTCCTGTCATTGAATTTTTCATAATAAACTATTCTTGAAAAGTCATTTGAGTTTGTGCCCGGCAAGCTGTACATCTCATCAGCAATTCCAACCGAAGTTTTCTTAT
Organism: uncultured Ignavibacteriaceae bacterium; assembly: GCA_964399995.1. Lineage (GTDB taxonomy): Bacteria > Bacteroidota > Ignavibacteria > Tepidaquicellales > Tepidaquicellaceae > JAGPCH01. The sequence goes on along the minus strand of CAYNTN010000002.1, from coordinate 63,156 downwards.
TCCTGCCACAGGTAATGTACATGATATAGTTTCCGTTACCGTGATGTTTTGAATTTCCCATTGAGTTTTTTTAAAAAGCTTGTCAAAAATAAGCGTGATTTACTGTGAACGCAAGTAAACTTTTTTCAAAATGTTATTTCGGCATAGACCTTTATGAATGTCAAAAACTGATTTTTCAATCTGCTTTTGAAGGTTTAGGTGAGTTTTAATCTCTTAATGTGTTAAAGATGTAATTGTCAAACTGAAGAGTTGTTAAATGAGATGTATTTTTTTTAATGCTTCTCTTATCTGGGAACAACCTAAAGTGAAGACATTTCATATTATTTGTTACACTTCAACTATACCAGGCTCTGTTGTCACAATCAAAGGTAACTTTTAAGTGAACAAAGAAAAAGTCAGTCAGTAAGTTAACGGCAAACGTCTCACGTTTGACGTTTGACATTTGACATTTCACGTTAATTCCATTGTTAAAATTTTTCAATCATTCTATATTAAATTAATTATATTATTATATTATTAAAAATCATTCACTCTTAATGCATAACAATTCTCTGGTCACCCTTTTGAAAACATTCACTCCGGGAGAAATGCAGGATTTCAGAGAATTTATTATCTCGCCTTATTTCAATAAAAAAAATTCGGTAATAAGACTCTATGATATTCTAAGCAGCGGATATCCGGACTTTAATAGTGAAGCTGCTGCAAAAAAGACAATTTATTCAAAGCTTTTTCCTGGCAAGTCCTATAATGACAGCAACCTCAGAGTACTTGTGCATAATTTAAATGAACTCGCGAAGAAATATTTAGCTTACAAAAACTTTGAGGATAATAAATTTGAATTTGACTTTATGCAGTTTAACGGGCTGATGAGTAAACAGCATTATGGACAGCTTGAAAAGATTGTAAAGAAATTAATGAGCAATATTGAATCAGAAAGCTTCAGATCTGATGAATGCAATTTCCTGAAGTTCAGGCTGGAGTATGATTATATATTTTATCTTTCCAAATCTCATTTCGGTATTTATGAAAAATTCCTTGACAAGACCGATTTCGATAAAGTCTTCCGTTACTTTTCGGCATACTATTACATAAAGTCCATGAGACTTTACATCAACATACTCAATCTAAAGATTATCTATAACCAAACTTTCAATACAGAGAAATTTGAAAGGATGGTTGAGGGGATTGACAAAAGCATCTTCAATGAAACTCCCGTCATTGAAATATATTATTGTATCATAAAGCTCTTTAACAATAAATATGATGAAGAGTATTATTTTAGAATTAAGGATATTCTTAAAGAGAATAAAAATAATCTGCATCGTGATGACCTGCTTGAAATTTATGTTAACCTTACAAATTACTGTAACCGCAAAATTTCATCCGGATTAAAATTCTATGAGAAGGAAAAGTTTGAATTGTATAAGGAAGAAATCGAATTAAAGCTGTACATAGTCGAAGGTCAAATGGCTCCTGTTTACTATAAAAATCTCGTAATACTTGCTCTCAGTCTTAAAGAATACAAATGGATTTATGAATTCATACTGAAGTTCAAAGACGAGCTTCCCAAAAATTCACGCGATAATTTTTTTAATTACTGTATGGCTTTGTATGAATTCGATATGAGCAGGTTTGAAAAAGCTCTTGAGTATCTTTCGGTTATTAAATTGAATGAACTGTATATGAAATATGATACAAAGATCATGCAGATAATGATTTATTATGAAATGAAATATGAAGAACCAATGATTTCTTCGATGGAAGCGTTCCGGCATTTTCTTTCAAACAATAAGCTTCTTCCGGATATCAAAAAAGATATGTACACGAACTTCTATAAATTCTTCAAAAAAATTATCAACCTCAGTTCCGGTGAGGATAAAATCGAGCTCGAACAACTGAAGAATAAAATTTCCGGCACTGCATCTGTATTTAACAAAAACTGGATTCTCAAAAAAATTAATGAACTGATTTAAATTTCATAAATATAAAAAAGAATATCAGAATATGATTTGTAAAAACTGCGGGAATGAGTTTGAAGGAAATTTCTGCAATCAGTGCGGTCAGAAAAAAATTGAGGGCAGATTTACAATAAAGGAAATTCTTCATAATTTCTTTCATAACTTCACTCACTTAGACAGAGGTTTTCTATATCTTGCAAAAGAGCTTTATGTCAAGCCGGGCATTATTTCAAAAGAATACATTGACGGAAAAAGAAAAAAGTATTTCAATCCGTTTCAGTATCTTATATTGGTTGTGGCATTAAGCATGTTTCTCACTCTGAATTTTAATTTGCTGGGTCCGAGAGAATACGTTTCTTTGTTCGATAGTTCGGATGAAACAGTAAGATTCTATGCGCATATGAGGGCTTTCTTTTACAAGAATTTTAATATTATTTTGTTTTTAACTGTCCCGGTCTCGGCATTTTTCTCATTGATTTTTTTCAGAAAATCCGGGTTCAACTATTCCGAAAATCTGGTTTTTAATTCATATATAGCAGCACAGCGTACACTGACATTTATTCTGATATCACCCTTTCTATATTTTTTCAACAAAATATGGTATGTCTTTATAGGATTTTATTACTTATTCTGGCTAGTCTATTTCATTTATGCTTTCCGTCAGTTTTTCGGTGAAAAGCTTTCCGTCACAATAATAAAATTTGTAATTATGTATATTATCCTGATCGTTTCGGTACAGGGATTTGCCCAGGCATTTGTTTATTATTTCTATTTTAAATAAACTGTTTTCATATCTTACAAAAAAGGCACGAGAAGAATTCTTCCCATGCCTTTATCCCATGATAATTAAAGAACTATGGTCTGATTACTGTCACAAAATTGTTTGCATTATTAAAAGTAACAAGTATATCAGAAAGATCCACGAATCCGTCGCCATTCACATCAGTTGCAAGATATCCGGAAGAGAATACAGATGCATCATTATGTATCAGAATAATGTCAGCCAGATCTATGTTCCCGTCTTTTATAACTTCTCCGCTGTAAGAACAATATCTTCCTGAGACTAGTACAGAATTATTTCCGAATGTTTGAGACTGCGAAGTAGTAAAGTCATAATTAGTTGTAGCTGCTGTCGTAAATGACGCAGGAGCACCTGACCATGTTTCAAGTGCACTTCTGTGTCTAGTCTGAATGTAAAAACTTCCTTCGGGAGCTGAGAAATAAACAAGTCCATTCCCGTTTGAATTCAGATAAGTAACGGAAGAATCCTGTATATTATAAGGAGATGAATTTTTTCTTAAATAAAATCTTACCGTATCAGAAACCTGAGTTGTACCGTTCCACATTGCCTCAATTCCGAAGGTTACATTCATCATCAGAATTCCAAGTGAACCATCTATGTTCAGGTTCTGTCCCATAATGTCTCCATTACTCCATGCCATTACAGCCATACCGGAATTTTTATCAAATCCTGTCTGCCGTCTTATTTTACTTCCTGATGAAGATGAGACAGTTACTATATTTCCGGGCCAGTGAAACTCACCTGATGGTCCGGTGCATGTTCCTTTTACAAGACTGTTTCCGCTTCCAAAAAGAGCTTCAGTATATGTAACCACTACATTTGTATCGCTTGAATTTGCTGATAAGAAGCTAAGCTGATTATTATCCAGCGCTTTAAATTCTTTTCCGCTGCTGCCCCACTGTTGAATTCCGGTTGAGTTGAATTTCTGTCCGTATAATCCGCCAACTAAAGTCTGCCCTCCGTTTGTCTCCGTCCAGAATGTAAATGTTTCTCCGGTCGAGCGGCAGTAAGTAGATGATGGGGTAAAATGATTATTGGTAGAAAGTGTAGTGCCTTCTGAACCGTTTTTTGGAAATTGAGCAACTCCTGAAGAATTATACCTTTGAACCCATACACTCTGACGTGCATTTACATCCCTGTCGTCGACCCAAGTATAAACTGCTCCGTCTTCTCCATCACTCACAAGTGTTGGAATAAAAGATATCCCTGCCAGCCTTGCAAGACCTTGAACCGTATCCTGCGGAAGTGTCCACAGCTTTGTACCTGTTGAAGAAAATTTCTGTGTAAAGAGTTTTATCGTTCCTGTTGTTGCAAGATTTCCGGTATATGAATCCCATGACATTATCACGCTTCCCGCATCGGATTTTATTAATCTCATTAAATTAAAATTCTCTGTTCCGGTAGCACCGAGCTTTATTGGTGAGCTGCCCCATTGTGGAGCACCTGATGCATCTAACTTTTGCATTGCAATTCTAAGCGGTGCAGAAGCGCCGTAGCTCCAGGCAAAAACATAGTTCCCGTCAGATGTAGCAGCAACGACAGGAATGTTTTGCGAAATTGTAGTTGAGTCTGTCAATGAAACTCCGTTTGGTCCCCAAAGAAATACTCCGCTTGGACTGATCAAATATGCAAACGGATTCAGCGGTGTACCGTTTCTCCTGTCAGTAAAAACAATTACAGCATTATCCGATGCATCTACATCAATATTGAAATCCTGTAAGGAAGTGTTCTGAGGATTATTGCTGATGAGTAATCCATTTGCCGCAAATAATGCTACACCGTGTTTGTCAAATTTCTGAAGATAGACTGCATAGGTTCCTCCGCGGTTATCAAACCAGGTGACATAGCTACCGCCGTCAGATGTAGTTGCAATCTTCGGAGTCGCCTGATCTCCCGAAGCGTTGCTGATTACTGAATTATTTGCCGCATCATTCGTCCACTGTGAATAAGAATTCACAAAGGCCGTAAAGCAAATAATAAATATGAATATTATTTTTTTCATAAATATTTTTTCGGTGTTTTAATTTTTAAAAAATAATTTAGTCTTAATTTTATTGTATACAAAAATATTAATTTCAGAAAATGTGTTCAAAGAATGGAAATCGTATTTCTACCCAGAGAAATATTATCAATATGCCGGCATTATGTATAAATTCATTTAATTTTAACTGCTTTTAGCATATTATGATATAAAATTTTTACCCCTAAAAATGACAAACACAAAGTTGATTTTACTTCTTAATTCTTTTTCTATTAAAGAAATAAAAGAGTTTAAGAAGCTTGTTTCGTCTAATTTTTTTTCAAAGGGAAGAAATTATATTTCACTTTTAAATCAAATCTTAAAATACAGGAAGAAAGGATTCGATAAGCTTAACTACAGGGTTTTATATTCAAAAGTATATCCGGGAAAAAAATTTAGCATTCAGACTTTGAATAACCGTCTGTCCGAACTGTTTAAGCTTGCGGAGGAATTTTTAATTCATAAAACTCTTTCGGAAAACAAGACAGAGAAAAACAAACTATTACTGATTGGTTATGATAAAATGCGTACGGATAAACTTTTTGTTACTCAGCTGAAAAAATCAAAGCAGCAAATTGACATGCTTCCCGAAAGCGATTACAGGCAGCTCAGCATTATAGCTCTCGAGAATCTCAGGATTAATCATTCAAAGAAGTATAAAATTTCGGAATGCACATTCAGAGAATATTTCTCACACTCTCAGTTTCTTGCCGGAGTTTTTTTGAAAAATCTTTTTACATTCGGAATTGAATTCATTCAGCAGGAACAATCAAACAGGAAGTATGAATCCAACCTTGCAGTGGAAATTCTTAACCGGCTGAAGCTTGATGATGATTTCATCAATGAGCTTGAGAAGACCGAATCAAATTTGTATAGGCTGGTTGTATTGATGTACTGTTTTTACAATAGTTTCAAAAATCCCTCTTCCGAAAAATATTACTTCGAGGCTAAAAAAATATTCAGCGGGTTAAAAGATAATATAGAGAAAAATGAACTGATTGATATGTACAAGCTTATGACATCCTACTGCATTCTCAGAATAAATCAGGGAGTAAAGAAGTTTCAGAATGAATTGTTCGGGCTTTATATTGAAAAACTGAAATCTGATTGCTATCTCGATGGGAATAAAATATTTCCGGTGACAACATTCCGTAATTATGTGCTTGTCGGCATAAAGCTTAAGAAAATAAAATGGACCGAAGATTTCATAAAGAAATACTCACACCAGCTTCCTGAAGAAAACCGGGAAGATGAGGTAAATCTTTCTTACTCAAAGCTCTTTTTCAGTAATAAAGATTATGAGAAATCCCTTCAGTATCTCTCCGGCTTTAAAGGTCTTAACTATCTTCATTACTGTGACTCTTCAATTCTGAAACTTTGTACTTTTTATGAAACTGAAAAATACGAAGAGGCTTTTTTTGAAATGGATAAGTTCAGACATTTCATCCGGAATCATAAGGAAATACCGAAAATTCACAGAGAGTATGTTCTGAATTTTTTAAAAATATATCAGATACTTTTAAAAACAAAGACAGGAACCGGAAAGGATGAGCTGATTAATGCATCAGAGCTCATAAAAAAAATAAAGCCAGTCTCAAGAGAGATCTGGCTTTTAGAAAAAATAGAAGAACTCAAATAATTTGGAATTTGGGATTTCGGATTTGGGAATTTATGCCAACCAACTCCTAACTTTTAACTTTCAATTTTCAATTTTCAACTTTCAACTTTCAAGGTCTCATCTCCTGAACAAAGTGAGTAGAATTATTATATGCTATTATTATATCCGTCAGATCCACTATTCCATCTCCGTTTACATCAGTTACGACATAACCGTCCTGAAAAGCAGCAGCATCATTATATATGTTAAGCACATCTGTAAGGTTGACAAAATTATCCTTGTTCACGTCCCCGCTGTAGAAACAGTATACAGAATTTTTAAGAACTAAATTATTACCGAATGCCTGTGATGCCGCAGTTGTAAAATCATAATTAAAAATCGCACCAACTGTGTAGCTTTGAGGTAATCTGCTCCATGTATTGATCGAATTTCTCTGATCAGCCATAATATAATATGATCCTGAAGATGCATTATTAAAAACATACCAGCCTGAAGTCCCGCTGTATGCAAGTGCAGAATCCACAACTGAGTATGGCGTAAATGAATTACGCAGATAAACTCTGAATGTATCGGGAATGCTCTGCGGAAGCCCTGCACTCATCACCGGATTCAACACAAATCCTTCCGTAAATGCTGTCATTCTTAATGCAATCTCATTAAATGTATAAGTTATGATTAATCTAGGTCTTAAAGACGGATTCACATTATCTTTTGAATCAAACCTTTTCGCAGTAGCAATATCTGACTCATTTCCTATCAGCATCCACCCATAATCAGGTGACTGATTATTAACCCATGCCTGAACATCGGCTGCCATCTGAGCATCATTCCATGTATAGTAACCTATCCCTTCAACATTTGCGCTTCCACTTTCTACATTAGAATAATCACCTCCGGAATTAGTCCAGAACTGACTGTCATAATAATTATGCAACCACGTTGCATCACCCGGTTCAGACTGAGCTCCGGAACCTTCCTCACCTGCGGGAACAGAATTTCCTTCAGACCAGTATTTTGTTACTTTAAATAATTTTACTCTTGTGCTGCCTGAAATTGACCTGGACATATAAAGAACCAGCTCAACATTTTCAATGACTGCTCCTGGAGGAATATGATTATTTACACCGAAAGAAATCAAACCTCGTCTAACACGGTCGGTAAGTGTGTTGCCTGCAAAGAAGTATTGTCCTTTTCCGTTACTGTACGAACCGAATTCATCCTCATACAATGTATTGTCAAGATTTGCATCCAGTGTATCGGTAATGGAATACAATTTGCCGCTTAAAAATAATAAAACTAAAAACGAAATAACAAAGATTTTTTTTAGAAATGGTTTCATGATTTTTTGGATTTTAAATTTATATAAATTTTGGATTTCCTGTATTTTTAAGTTTTTTATGAATACAATTAATACACAAGCTCAGCTATTTTAATAAAGTCATCCGCTTAGATAACACTGTCTGTCTGCCATTTTCGGAATTAATGATAAGACTGTAATAATAAATTCCGCTGGACAGATTACTTCCGTTAAAAGTTACTTCATAACTTCCCGCATTTTGTTTTTCATTTACTATAATCGCGACTTCTTTTCCGAGCACATCAAATACTTTCAAAGTTGCAAAACGATTTTCGTTTAACGAATAACGAATTACTGTTGTAGGATTAAACGGATTCGGATAATTTTGTGAAAGTGAAAAACTTCCGGCAAGACTATTTTCATTTGAATTTATTCCAACTACCTGAGCAAGATCTATTTTATACATAGATCTACCGTGAGTCCCGGCAACTAAATAATTTCCGATCGGATGTATTTTTAAATCATAAACTGAAACCATAGGTAATCCCTGCCCGAGAAACTGCCAGCTCTGACCTGTATTAAAACTAACATAAGCTCCGACATCAGAACCAACAAATAATACATTCGCTCTGGCGGGATCAATAGCAAATGCATTTACCGGAGCGTCGGGAAGATTACTGCTGATGTCAGTCCAGCTCTGTCCTTTATTTGATGTGCGGAATACATGCGGCTGAGGATCTTTCCATTTCAAGCCATTGTAAGTAACATACGCTATGTTTTCATTAACGGGGTCAAATGCAACTCTAGTGACCCAGCGATAGGGGAGAGTTGAGGAGACTTTAGTCCAGTTTGTACCGTTGTTTGACGTGATCCATACATTTGCATCATCAGTTCCTGCCATAATCACATTTGAATTTGTAGGTGCAACAGCAATTGCGGTTACAGTCCCTAACCTTGCCTGATTCCCGTTTGTGAGATCCGGACTAATGGCAGACCAAACTCCCGCTGCATTGGTAGTTCTGTAAACTTTATTCGTTCCGTAATACAATACATTATTATTATTCGGATCCATTATCACAGGTGTAGACCAGTTTGTTTTTTCGGAAGCATTTATTCCGTTAGTCGCATCAACGAAAGTATTCCCTCCGTTGGTAGATTTACCGAGATTTCCGTTTTGAGATTCGGCATAAATTACATTCGGATTGATGAAGTCAACAATCACATAAAAACCGTCACCTCCGTAAATGCTTGTCCAGTCATTCAATGCACCTGTTGTAGTTCTGTTGGTTCCGTTATCCTGAGTTCCTCCGTATAATCTTTGCTGATTACTCATATCGATTCCGATTTCATAAAATTGTGTTACCGGTAATGCAGCAACTTTTGTCCAGGGTGATCCGCCGTTTGTTGAATTATAAATGCCGCCGTCATTTCCTTCAATCATTCTGTTAGGATCACCGGGCTTAAATGCAAGAGCGTGCTTATCCACGTGTGCCGAGCTGGAGAGATTAGACCATGATGTACCTGAATTTGTTGATCTCATTGTGGAAAAATCCAAAACATATACTATATCCGGGTTTGTAGGGTGAACTCTCACATTTCCAAAATACCAGCTGAATGTAGAAAAACCGGACTGCAGTCCGCCATTAGGATTTGCATTGGTCCAGTTAAGTCCGGCATTTGTGGTCTTAAAAAATCCTGAATAAGTTGAGCCATTTGTGAAAAGTGAATAAGCAATATTAGGATTTGACCTTGAAATGCTTAAGCCGATTCGTCCCACATTAGTAGTGCTTGGATTCGGCAGACCGTTTGCCGGTCCGAGGAGAGTCCAGTTATTTCCGCCGTTTGTGGATTTGTAAATTCCGCTTGTCGGTCCGTACAAAGCACCGCCGTTAGGATAACGAGTTCTCTGCCACATTGCAGCAAGTAAATTATTCGGATTAATCTGATCCATAGCAATATCAATTGCTCCTGTTGAATCTGTAACGAATAAAATTTTAGTCCAGTTAACTCCTCCGTTTTCACTTCGGTAAATACCTCTGTCAGGATTCGGTCCGAAATATGAACCTACTGCCGCCGCAAAAACTCTTAACGGATTTAAAGGATCGATTACAATTCTTCCTATTGAAACTGTATTTTCGAGACCAATCAGCTGCCAGCTAGTACCGCCGTTAGTTGTTTTATAAATTCCTCCTCCTGCAAAATTATTATGTCCGCCGTTTGCTTCACCTGTTCCAACATAAACTATATCTGAATTAACGGGATCAACTGCTATGTCACCAATTGGCAACACCGCCTGGTCATCAAATACAGGGAAATAAGTAATACCTCCGTCAGTAGATTTAAAAACTCCGCCGGTTGCAGCTCCTGCATAAATTATATCCGTATTATTAGGGTTATACTCAATATCTGAAATTCTTCCCCCGATGTTTACCGGACCCGCAAATTCCCAGATCGGGATTGTATTATCAGATTCAGCAGATTCTCTCATCTGCTGTGCTTTTTTCAAAGCCACAAGATGTGCATCCGGATCGGCAGTTCCGAAAGGGAATGTCCGTTTTATATATTCGTTTTCGTTCGGATATTTTATTTCGGCATTTTGCCCGTAAAGATTTTTCTCCGGAACAGATGTTTTATTTTTAACAATAAGATAGGTTAGTGGAATCGTTAAGATAAAAATTATCAGAAAAGATTTCATAGATTTTTTTATTTTTACTGACAGACTGAAATCAGCAGTCAGGTTTTATTATTAGAATTACTTTAACGGGGGAATATTAATTTTCTTAATACAAAAAAGAGACTGTAATTATCCTGACAAATTACAGTCTCCTTTCGCAAAAAACACTTTATAACTTTATAACTTTATAACTTTAAACTTTCAACTTTTAACTTTTAACTTATTTAACTAAGATCATTCGTTTGGTATCTGTAAATTGTTCTGTCTTTAATCTGTAGAAGTAAGCGCCGCTCGGAAGATTACCTGCATTAAAGTTATACTCATAATTACCCGGTTGTAATTTTTCATTAACAAGTGTATATACTTCGCGTCCGCTCAAATCAAAAATTTTCAATTCTGCAAACGTTGCTTTTGCAATATCAAATTTAATATTGGTTGTCGGATTAAACGGATTTGGATAATTATTTCCTAAGTAAAATTTTTCAGGGATAGCTGATGATACAACATTAATTCCAACTGTCGATCTTCTCAAAGTTACAATGAAAGGATTACTGTTAATTGAATCAATCCCGTTAGATGCAAATGCTCTCCATGTACATCTTACTGAATCTCCTGTTGTTCCCATAGTCTGGGCAAGTGAATCAAGAAAAGATTTTCTTAGAGATATTACAGTATCGGCTCCGTTATTATCACTTACATAAACATATTCGATTGGATTTCCCAGCTTTTTTATTTTGAATTTATATCTTAAAGCAGGATCAGATCCTCCGCTTCCCCAAACAAATTGTTGAAGTTGAGTACTTCCTGCTGAAACCCCAATGGTGGAATTAGCAGGGGGAGAAGAATTCAGAAATGTATTAATAGTTACAGAAATCCTGAAGATTGCATCAGATGTATCACCGACAGCCGGATTTGAAGAATCAAGTATTCTTAATTTCCCCTGCAATACAGATGTAGGCAGAACAGGTATTGTCCAGATATACTGTCTATTGGTTGCAGGGAGATTGTTTTGAATGGTTTGCCACGTAGCACCGTTATCGCCCGAAAACTCAAGATTAACATTGCCTGTCAAAGAGGATCCCCAGTATATTTGCATGTTACTTCCAGTATTGAATTTTTCTCCTCCATTGGGATAGCCCACTATTAGCGGTCGGTTTGAAATATACATACACCCTGCAAACTCAGCGTTAGTACGGATAAGCTGCTTTGGCAATGGTCCGAATCCTTTTACAAAACTTATTGATCCGTTAAGATGACAATAACTCATAATTGTTCCTACCGATGAAATCGGCGGTCCGCTGTAACATCCTCCTTCCACCTGGTAGCAGCTGTCAATTGGTCCTCCGGGCCAGCTGCAGCTCATGGTATGAGGAGATCCGAAATTGTGACCGATCTCATGTGAAACAACCATTACATCCCATGAGAATGTCGGAAGCGGCTGAAAAGTACCATCTATCCCGCTAAAACCGTACCCAAATGATCCGTTGCATAGCACATCTAAATAAGCAATTCCACCTAATCCCCCGCCTCTTGTTGTTATAAAATGTGCAATTGTTCTCTGAACCGATTGCATATTTGCGTTCCATTCATTCCTGAACTGGTTTAACAGAGTATTTGATGATGTTCCTGTATAAGGATCAGGAACCGTCCATACTCTCACAAAAGGAATCACAAATCTTACGTTAACTTCTTTCATATAAATGGCTGATGAAGCTGCCATTAGTCGCAGCGCATAATTAGTTGCGTTAGCAACGGAAGAGGCAAAATTATTATAAGTAATAAAATCTATTTCCATTGCTACTTCCGCAACATACAAATCAGTAGCAGATGCATCGGATAATTGCCCATTAATTGACTGCTTCATCTTTTCAATTAATTCAGGAGACAAATTATCTTCTGTCTCACAATGAAAAGCATTTTTTATTTTTAGATCCCCTTCTTTATAAAGAATATAGTTATCTGTTTGGATTCCTTCACTGTTTTTAATTGCTCCGAGTACATAATTATCGTGCTGAGTTAACAATAATCCCGATACGTTATCCTTTGAGAATGTGATTACAGCCAGAGAATTTTTTAGTCCTTCGACTTCTCCGGTATAAGAAACTGCTATATCGCTTAAAGTGACTTCTTCATTTCCCTGCGCAGTCCTGGCGACTATCTTTGCTCCGGGCTTAAGAACGTCAAATCTTTTTAAATTCAACTTTGCCGTTGTATTTTGCAGGTAAGGAACGTCTAAAGAGATTTCAGGATTTTTGTTATTGCTTAAATTGAGAAGCTCTTCTTTATTGATATTAAGTATTACCGCGTTATTGACTACATTTGATAAATCGCTGTTGCTTGTGAGAAGACTGTTGTCTCCGGTCGAAAATAAATTATATTGTTGCTTGTTTTGAGAAAAACCATTCGCAGAAAGAAAAAGCGATAGTAAAATTGCTAATGCAATTTTTTGGAAATAGAGATGACTCATTTAGTTAATGTTATGATTATTGGTTAATGAAATTGTTAGGTCCTTTTCGTGTGGAGACAAAATAGGTATAATTTTTTATTTATGAAATGTTAGTTTTAAGTATTCAAAGAAATAGCAAGGAATAGCCAGAATCAGGATTTAAATTTAGTCCGAGTCCGTCGAATACTCTTAAGTTTTAATTTTAGAATCTGTAAATATAAATTTTGTTAAATTAGTTTCAATAATGAACAGGATTTAGGCTTGAGACTATTTGGTTTTGAAAGTTTTTCAGGAAGAAGTATTAGTCAAAACTGTCTGTTTCGACGCCGGAAGCTGAATATAGTGTTTCAAAACTAAGGTATTAAACCTGTCAGGTTTATATAAGTTTAGTTTTGAATTAAAATCGCATATTCAAAAACCTGACAGGTTTAATTGCTCGAGTTTTGAAACAGTCCTTTCAACTACACTTTTTGTGTCGTTGAAATGAACATACTGAATTAATTTAATTTCAATAACGGTCTCAATTGATTATTTTGATGATAGAATAAATCAAACTGGAGAAAATTAAGTAATGGCAGAAAAATTTAAAAATCTTATAAACGGTGAGTGGAAAGAATCAAAAAGCGGAAATACTTTTGAAAACAGAAATCCGGCTAAATGGAATGAAGACCTAATTGGTATATTTCCCTCTTCATCCAAAGAGGACGTAGATGAAGCGGTTGCCGCAGCAAAAGCTGCTTTTGAAAAATGGAGACTGATACCGGCTCCCAAGAGAGGTGACATTTTAAAAGTTGTAGGAGACAAAATGCTCGAAAGAAAAGATGAGATTGCTCATGAGATGACAAGGGAAATGGGAAAAGTATTTGCAGAGACAAAAGGGGACGTGCAGGAGGGAATTGATACAGCTTATTATGCAGCTTCTGAAGGGAGAAGATTGTTCGGGTACAATGCACCAAGCGAGCTTCCGAATAAAATGAATCTTAGCTTTAGGGTTCCGATTGGTGTCGGCGGTTTTATTACTCCATGGAATTTTCCTATGGCTATTCCGACATGGAAAATATTTCCTGCGCTTGTCTGCGGAAATACATGTGTCTTCAAACCGGCAGAATTAACACCTAAAACAGCTACTACTCTTGTTGAAATAATTGATTCCGCAATGAGAGAAGTTCTGGAAAAAGATTATATACCGGGAGTCATAAATATCGTTCACGGAAAAGGGCGGATAGTAGGTGAGGCGATGATTTCACATCCTGATGTGGATCTTATCTCATTTACCGGTTCAACAGAGGTAGGGAAGAGAATCAATGAAGTTGCCGGCGGAAATCTTAAAAGAGTTTCTCTCGAACTCGGGGGAAAGAATGCTCAGATAGTGATGAAAGATGCAAATCAGGAACTCGCACTTGAAGCAGTACTGTGGGGAGCTTTTGGTACGACAGGTCAGAGATGTACGGCGACATCAAGGTTAATTCTGCATAAAGATATTTATGATGAGTTCATAAAGAAATTGGTTGACAGAGTAAATAAATTAAAACTCGGATATGGTAATGATAAAGGCGTCGATGTTGGTCCGTGTGTAAGCCAGTCACAGAGAGAGACTGTAGACTCGTATGTAAAAATAGGGAAAGAAGAAGATAAGGCGAAGCTCGTTGCAGGCGGAGAATATGCAAAAGAAGAAGATCTCGTAAAGGGATGGTTTTACAAGCCCACTATTTTCATTGATGTAAAACCGGGAATGCGGATTGAGCAGGAAGAAATATTCGGACCGGTGTTATCGGTGATTAAGTGCAATGGTCTTGATGATGCAATAAAAATTCTGAACGGGACAGCTTACGGATTGTCATCGAGCATATTTACAAACAATGTGAACGATGCTTTCAGGGCAATAAGAGATATCAAAGCAGGAATTACATATGTAAACGGTGCAACCATCGGCGCTGAGGCTCATATGCCTTTCGGAGGAGTAAAGCAAACAGGTAACGGACACCGCGAAGGCGGCTGGACAGTATATGATTTTTATACTGAATGGAAAGCAGTTTACATTGACTACTCGGGAAAATTGCAGAGAGCGCAGATAGATAATTATTAGCATAATACTCATTATAAATTTTGAAAAAAATCTTAACGGTTATTTTCCTTTTATTTACAATACCCCTTTTTGCACAAACAACTTTACCGTTGGAAATTGAATATAACCCTTCATTCAGTATTTCCAATTATATAGGGGTTGCTCCGTCAAAGTCTGAAGCAACTTTTTATATAGGAGCTACTCGTAAGATCAACAACCGTTTAGCTTTAGGATTAAAAGGCGGAATTTACAATTATGATATTGATTTAAATGAAGGATTTGCGAATGCATTTAATCCGCTTTGGTATGAAAGCAATGCGAATGTTGGAATATATGATGTTGAGAATCTGCAGGTGGTTAAACAAAATTTTACTTACATCGGAGCATTAACAGGGGAATACTTTTTAAAAAGCAATTTGTCATTCGAATTTTCCGCCGGTATGAAATACTACCTGCAGAAGACTTATCTTGCAAATATCGAATGGGCTGTCCCGTACCCGAATGCACCTCCACCGGAATTAGAGGTTATACCGGATTATGACATCAGACTTGATGAGACAAAGGATATCATCAAAGCATATTATTTCATCGGGGCAAATTATATCATAAAGAATTTTAAGATAGGAGTCTTTGGCGACAACGTTTATTCAATCGGTGCGATGGCAGGAGTATTATTTTGATGAAAAAAAACATTATCAGTCTTCCGGCAGTAATGTTTTTGATTTTCTTCATTAATCATAAAATATTGTCACAGGATATGGGTTATGGATTTAAAGGAGGAGTTACTTTGTCTTACTTTTATGACAACAGTATCAGAAGCTATTCCAATTTTGACATTGGTACAAAGACCGGGACAGGCTTTAATGCAGGTGTATTTGTAGATATAATTAGTAGCGAAAATTTTGTAGTTTCATCGGAGCTTTACTTTAACCGTAAGACAGCAAGCTCTGACCCTAAGATAAACGGCAACATCATTGACTTATTTCCCGAAGACGGAATTGATGTGTTACTTGATTATCTTGATTATGGAGTTCCCATAAGATATGGTTTTACAAAAACAAAAGCTGTTCCTTATGTTTATTTAACTCCCCGGGTAAACTTCTATCTCGGTAATGATATCAGTAATCCAGGTGATACGGTTGCACAATCCGTTAAAGAAATAATTTCAGAAGGACTTACGAAGTTCGGGTTCGGATTTTCAGGAGGTGCCGGTGTTGATATCAGATTACAGAAAAGTTTATCTTTATTATTTGAAATTCAGTTTTCCCCGGATCTTTTTGATACTTATTATTCAGAAGATTTTAGCATCAGAGGAAACACTCTGGAAGTCAGGACGGGATTAAAATTTTATTAAAACTTGAAATTAAACTAATATAAATATGAAACAAATTATTTCTATTTTTGCAATATTGTTCTTATTTAACATCACGGACAGCCGTTCCCAATTAGAGCCGGCTCAAAATCTGCAGATGGGGATCCGTGCTTTGGAAGGAAGAGATTATGAAGAAGCAATCAATTATTTGACTCAATATTTAAAAACAGTGCCACAAGATGCAGAAGGAAGGTACAGCCGTGCTACTGCTTATTATTACCTGCAGGATTACGGTAATGCACTCACTGATGTAACTACAGCAATTGGGACGACAGAAAATTTCAGCCCTGCGCTGAACCTGAGAGGAATGATCTATATGGCGCAGCAGATGTACGATCAGGCAATTACAGATTTTAATGCTGCGATCACTGCAAATGTAAATTACGGCGAAGCATATATGAACCGTGCTTTGGTCTATAAGATCAAGAATGAATATCCGCTGGCCGTTGCAGATCTGAACAGTGCGCTGACAATAAATCCTGCTCTCATCGATGCATATTATATAAGGGGAGAAATTTTCGTTTCAATGGGAAATTATAATGATGCGATCAATGATCTGACAATGTTTGCCAATAATGTTCCCGACAAAGCTTCGGTATATGCTGCAAGAGGACTCGCATATTTTCAAATGGGAAAATATAAAGAATCTTCTGAAGATCTTGAAAAAGCAATTAGTTTGGAGCCGGGATTAGCTAAAGATTATAATACAATTTTGAATGAAGCGAAAAGCAAGGCGGCTTCTAAGTAGTTTGAAAAGTAAATAAAAGTTTATAAAGTTTGTAAAGTTTGTAAAGTTTGTAAAGTTTATAAAGTTGTAAAGTTGTAAAGTTGTAAAGTCTGAACTTTATGAACTTTATAAACTTTATGAACTTTATGAACTTTATGAACTTTGTTAAGTTGGATAGATTATTTCCTGTGATTAAATATTATTCATTATGAAAGGAGATTATGGTTATGAGAAAGAGATTTTTATTTTCTCTGATTTTTATTGTTCTGATCCCGGCAGGTTGTAAAAGAAATATTCCTGATCAGGAAATAAAAATTACAAAGAATGAAATATCAGATCCGAATGAACCCAACATTGTTTCGAAATACGAAGATTCAGGTTTAAGGATAATAAATGCTAAAGAAGTAAAACAGCACATTGGGGATTCGCTTATCATTAAGGGATATGTTGCTGATGTCTATTTAAGTGATAAAGTCGCTTATCTGAATTTTGAAAATAAATTTCCAAGGAATGCTTTTTCCTGTGTGATCTTTCCGGGAAATTTTTGGGAATTCGGTGATCTTTCAAAATTCAAAGGAAGGAATGTGGAGGTAACTGGTAAAATATCGACTTACAGAAACAAGCCTCAGATAGTTATTAATTCAAAAGATCAGATAAAAATTTTGCAATGACTACAAAAGCAGGATTCGTCACAATATTCGGGAAGCCTAACGCGGGGAAGTCAACGCTTATAAATGATCTGCTGAATTTTAATTTGTCGGTGGTGAACAGGAAAGTTCAGACTACACGTGACAGGATACTTGGAATTTTAACCGAAGACAATTACCAGATAGTATTTATCGACACTCCGGGAATTCTTGAGCCGAAGTATGAGCTTCAGAAATTTATGCTGTCTGAAATTAAATCTTCTCTTGGAGAAGCTGATCTTGTTATACATATTGTAGATGCATTAAACATAAATTTCGATGACCTCAGGAAAGTTGAAGAAGATTATAAGGATTTACTGATGAATAAAAAAAGAATTATTGTACTGAATAAAATTGATCTGATGAACAGGGATAGTTTACTTCCTATAATTGAAAGACTCACCGATGAATTTAATTTTGATGATATCATTCCGGTCTCTGCATTGAAAAATGAGAACATAAAAGAATTAAAAATTATTATACATAAATACATACCTGAGAATGAGTTTTTTTATGACAAGGATACTCTTACAGACAAACCGGAAAAATTCTTTGTCAGCGAGATCATCAGAGAAAAAATACTTAGCCTGTATCATGAAGAAATTCCATACAGTGTACTGGTAAACATAGCTGAGTTTAAAGAAAGAAAAGACAATTTAGTTTACATTAATGCTGAAATAATTGTTGAAAGGGAAACTCAAAAGATAATTATAATAGGTAATAAAGGTACAGGTCTGAAGAGACTCGGGGAAAGAGCCCGAAAGGATATCGAGAATTTTCTGAATAAAAAAGTTTACCTTGAACTTTTCGTAAAGATCAGGAAAGACTGGAGAAACAACGCAAAATTCATCAAAGACTCTATGTCTAATAATATCCCGTCTTGAATGTTCTTTCTTTTGAATGTAAGATTGCCTTATAACCTATGTCATTTATAAATTCAGACGGTTTGACAAAATCATTAACTGAAAAATAAGTAAGATACTTCAATACACTCCATTTAAACTCAATGCTCGCTGATTGTCTGAATTCTTCCCTGGAAAGATAGTACAGATTAGTACTCCTGTCGGCAGTAACAACATAAAAACTCATAGGCGGATTTTGACTGTGACATTGCAGTACAAAAATTCCTGTGCCGGATCCTAAAGAATAATAAAATTCCGTGTTTCCGCTTGCGCCGAGAAAATTATCCGATGGAGTCTGTGGCTCGGGAGGGATCTCTTCAGTAAGGTTTACCGCAGCACCCGGCTGAGTATAAGTATAATTTACAAAGCCGCTGCCGTCTTTATAGTCTGCAAATCCTGTCACTTTTAATCGGTATGAAATTGGAAGGTTATATGGTATTATACTTTTACCTCTGTAAACATTCTCTTCTACTTTGGCAAGTAATACATTTGAATTTCTGCTGTATGATTGGAAATCTGCATAAACGGAATACCCCTTGGCAGTAAAATTTTTGAATGGCAGATAAACCACTAAGTCCGAAGTTTGTGTTTTACTCGATGAAATGTCATTAATATTAACCTTAAACGGAATAGTATTTTTGTAAAGTGAAACAACTTTGTCCTTGAATTGTTCATACTTATTTTTATTCTTCTGAAGGAAGATTACTTTCCCGCTAAGATTTTTTTTTGTCAGAGGCCAGTAAACCTGAATTTGTTTTATCTTCTCGCCTGCAGATACTTCAATATCTTCAGAGTAAAAAACATCAGTGCTTATAAATTTAATTATTGCTGAACTGCCGGTTGTGATTTCCGGAAAGGTTACATTTATGATTGCATTGTTTGCATATCGCTCATTCGGTTGCCCGAATAAAATAAGCTCGGGGTTATCAATTGAAAGCCCTTTATAAATAACCGCAGTTGCTGTTGTCTTTTCAGCAACTACGATATCATATGGGAATGAGACATTCAGAATTCTGAATTTTCCCGATCTGTCAGTCTCCGCCTCGATGCCACGTATTATTACTTTTACATAAGGAACAGGAAAATTTCTCGCATCTACTACACGACCTGCGACGTATCCTGCTCTTTCCTTTGATAAATCAAAAGCAAAAGTCCGGTTTAAGGAAATTGTCGAAATGATTATTAATAAAAAAAATCCTGTCTTTCTTTTCAAATTATTTTAATTGCATTTTTGAGTTTATGATTTTTTGCATGCAACTTTATTTCAGCAAAATCATTTTCTTGGTATCAGTAAAATCACCGGTGTTAATTTTATAACAATAAACTCCACTGGGAAATTTACCTGCGTTCCATTCAACTGAATGTCTGCCGGCATTCTGCTTTTCATTAACGAGAGACGTAACTTTATTTCCAAGTATGTCATAAACATTCACAGTTACAAAACGATTTTCTGCTAACGAATAACGAATAACAGTTACCGGATTAAACGGATTCGGATAATTTTGGAATAATGAAAACTCCGCAGGTTCACTATTACTATTAATGAAAACTCCTGTATTACCGAGGGTTCCGTTCGGGTTAACGTTCTGTGCATAAATATCCGAAGCACCGTTTCTTCCGTCCGACCAGACTATCTTTGACATGCCGTTATTACCAATTGATGCTACTACCTTTGACTTTTCACTCAGAATACTGCTGACATCAATGACTGAACCTGTCCAGCCTAACACACCGTTTCTTCCTACTGAAAAGGATTTCATTAGATTATTATTGCTACCGAAAATTGCTTCATTGAATGCAAACACAATGTTTGTATCATAAGTCAAACAAACCTGATTGATGTATGAATTTGAATTAAAAGGAACAAACTCTTTCCCGTTATCACCCCACAATCTCCCCCCGTTTGAAGAAAGTCTTTGACCGTAAATACCAAACTGGCTTTGAAGGCTGTTAGAGCTTTTCCAAATCATGTAAGTTTCGTTAGTAGATATCATAAATGAAGCCCAGGCATCAAATTTATTCACACCTGCTTCAGTTGAAGCTTCAGTACCGTTTAAAGGAAAAATTCTTGAGCCGCCAGATGTGTAATGCTGAACAAATGAGCTCCTTAAGTTTACGGCATTTCTGTCATCCTCCCAAACATACAGTGCACCGTTATTTCCGTCTGTAAAAATTTTCGGCGTAAAGAATCCAGTAACTCTTCCTAAATTGTAAACCGTGTCTTTCCATACAAGTGTACCGGTTGAAGAAAATTTCTGTGAATATAATTTGTAATTTCCCGGATTAATAAATGAACCTGTGTAACCCGACCATAATGCAATGACTGAATTATTATCGGAGGTCACAAGTGAAGGGTAAGTAAAATTTTCCGCTCCTGATCCTGATAAATAAACCGGGTCAGCTCCCCATTGTTTAATTCCGCCCGAAGAAATCTTTTGAAAAGCAATTTTATTAGGGGATGAACCGTAGACCCATGTAATAACAATACTGTTATCGGTTGTTTTTGCCAATTTAGGATTCGGTTGAAAAGTATTTGCATCATTAGCTAATGTTATCCCGTTAGCTCCCCACAAAAAATTTCCCTGGGGACTTATCTTGTATACAAACGGGTTTATTTCAGGACCGTTGCGGGTATCAGTAAATGCAATTATTACATTATCACTGTCATCAACAATCATGTCATAATCAACTAATGATGTGCTTTGAGGATTGTTGCTGACCAGTGTTTCGCTTAGTGTAACTATCCCTAATGAGTTTAATCTGATCAGATAAACGGCATAGTTTCCGCTTCTGTTATCGAACCAGCAAATTGCAGTTCCGTTGTTGCTTGTATTTGCGATCTTGGGTAAAGCCTGTTCACCCGGTGCTCCGCAGATCTGCAGATTGACATTAGGATTGTTTGACCATTGTGAGTATGAATTTTGATTTATCAAAATCGCAAACAATGCAACATAGAAAAAAAACTTCATAATATTAAAATTTATTATTAAAAAAACACATTCGAATAGACATTAAGCACGAAATTACTTAACGAGCAGACTCTCACCGGTATTTACATTCTTAAGATTTTTTGAAACGAAAACTGACAATCCTTCCGACATATTTTTAATGTTTTTGAATCCAAGATCTGTAAGCTGCTGACATGAATAAGGGCTTCTGTGGCTTCGGGAGCAATAGACAATTATTTCACTGTCCCTGTACTTTTCGATTTCATTAATTCTTTCAAGTAATTCAGTATTTGGTATGTTAATGGCATTTTTAAAATGCCCGTAACTGAATCGCGGGGTATCACCTTTACTTTCAAATTCTTCAGGTGTTCTTACATCCAGGAGAATAACGTTATTGTCGGAAGAAAGAATTTCAGCGACTTTCTCCGGAGTCAGATTTTCAAATTTGACTCTGCTCTTTTCAATCAGCTCCATGCCGCAGTCTTTGCAGTTACCCTGAGACTTATGAATTACTTCATCGCACTGGCTTCCGCAGGGGAAGCAAACATAATCGATGTCCTGTGAAAATAGATTATTATGTAATCCCGGAGAGATGATAAAAAGAAGACTTATTGCAAAACCAGGATAATTAAATGAGTTTTTCATAATATTTTTATTTTTACAATTCCTACGAAGATGGATTAAATTTGATTCTCATTTGTATCACACATATTTACTCTGATTGATTTTAAAAAACTGATTTTGTCAAATTCGGAAATCTAAATTTTAAATAAACAGCCATTCTAAATAATTTTAGATACCTTTCCCCTCTTAATAAACTTTCCGTAGCCCTTTTTTATTTTCTCTTTCTCTTTATCAACAGCAACCTGACCTCTTAATAAAACAGTCTCCACTTTACCTGTCACATCCCAGCCTTCATATCCCGAGTAGTCAACATTCATGTGATGAGTCTTTGCTGAAAGCTTATGCTTTTTCTTCGGATCAAAAATAACCAGGTCAGCATCTGCTCCAATTCCTATCGTTCCTTTCTGAGGAAACATTCCAAAAATCTTTGCTGCATTAGTTGAAGTCGCCTCTACATATTTATTCAGACTGATCTTACCTTTGTTCACACCTTCAGAGTAAAGTAATTCCATCCTGTGTTCGATCGCCGGATGACCGTTCGGTATTTTTGAAAAATCCTTTTCACCCATTAATTTTTTCTTCCATTCAAAGGGACAGTGATCGGTTCCCACTACCTGTACTAATCCCTGATTTAATCCCGCCCATAAAGTTGCCTGATCTTTCTTCTCTCTTAAAGGCGGACTCATCACCCATTTTGCACCTTCAAAATCCTTTTCATAAAGCGTAGCATCGAGTATAAGATACTGAATGCAGGTTTCAACAAACACTTTCTGATTCCTTCTTGTTGCATCACGAACCTGATTCAGTGCTCCTTCACACGTAAGGTGAACAATATAAGAAGGCACATCAGTATGGTATGCCATATCAACAAATCTTCCCGCCGCTTCAGATTCCGTAATCTCCGGCTGTGATAAATAATGATATAAAGGAGTAAGCTTACCTTCTCCTCTGTGTTTTGCAACCAGAAAATCTATCATGTCACCGTTAGTCGCGTGAACGGTCACAAGTCCGCCTCCGTCACGCACTTCATTCATCAGACCTATCATCTGTCTGTCGTCAATCATCAGCGCACCTTTATAAGCCATAAAAGTTTTGAATGAAGTTATGCCTTCTTTGTCAATCAGATCTTTGATTTCTTTTTTTGTCTCATCATTAAAATCTGTCACAGCCATATGAAAAGAATAATCTCCGTAACAATTTCCATTAGATCGTCCCCTCCATTCATCTAATGCATTATGAAGGGATTTCCCTTGAGTCTGCAGAATGAAATCTATCACCATTGTCGTCCCGCCGTGAAGAGCGGCAAGAGTTCCGGTTTCATAATTATCGCTCGAGAATGTTCCCATAAAAGGCATGTCGAGATGCACGTGCGGGTCAATGCCGCCGGGGAAAATTAATTTTCCGGATGCATCAATTGTTTGTAGAGACAACGCATGCGTTGTCTCTACCGTAAGGTCTTTACCTATTGCAGAAATTTTTTCACCTTCGATGAAAATGTCTGCGGTGTAATCTTCTGATGCGGTGATCACACGGCCGTTTTTGATTAAGACTGACATAGATTTTTTATTTGCAATTTAAAATTATATACTTAACTAATTTAGTGTTCTTCATGTCTTAGTGGTAAATCCTCTTCCGAATAATTTTTCATCAAAAAATAATAAACAACAAACGACACAGCAAATCCGACAAACCATGCATAGTTATACAAATGAGATATCCAATTAGCAACATAGTCAGTACTGACTAAACCAACAGTAGTTAAAAATCCGGGTACATTCGGAAGAATTCCAATTAATAATGCTATCACTGCATACTTGTTAAAACCGCCTGTATAAGTATATTCTCCGTTTTCTTTATATAGATCATCAAGAATTAAAGTTTGCTTTCGTATGAAAAAATAATCTGCAATCATAATTCCGCCAACAGGTCCGAGAAGACTCGAATATGCTATCAGCCATTTGAAAATATAGCCGTTAGGATCTTCTATGAGCTTCCATGGAAAAATCAAAATCCCGATCACACCTGTAATGTAACCGCCTTTTCTGAAATCAATTTTACCCGGAGCCAGATTTGCAAAATCATTTGCCGGACTTACAATGTTAGCTGCAATGTTGGTTGCAAGAGTTGAGATGGCAATGCATATCATTGTTACACTTACTAAAATTTTACTTTCAAATTTTCCTGCGAGAACTACCGGATCCCATACTGTCTCTCCGTAAATTAATACAGTCGCCGAAGTGACAACTACGCCAATGAATGCAAACAGTGTCATTGACGGTGGAAGACCAATTATTTGTCCGTTGACCTGGGCTTTCTGACTTTTAGCATAACGGGTAAAGTCAGGAATGTTCAATGAAAGTGTTGCCCAGAAGCCGACCATCCCGGTCAACGCCGGAAAGAAGAAATGCCAGAACTCTGCACTCGATGTGAACTTTGACGGCTGAGCAAGAATTGGTCCTAATCCGTCTGTCTCGGATATAGCCCATAACATTAGCGCGAGTGCTGCTGCCGGAAGAAAGTATGCTTTGAACACAAGTAATTTCTTTATGCTGTCAACTCCGAGATAGACGACATACATATTCAATAACCAAAATATAAAAAAAGTTATTGCCGGTCCGGTTTCTAATCCGAACAATTCCGGAAATACCATCGGAAGAGTTTCGAGTGAGGGAAACCAAACCCGAAGCATCTGATAAATTGCAAAACCTCCGATCCATGTTTGAATGCCAAACCATCCGCAGGCAACTATCGCACGCAGCATGGCCGGAATATTCGCGCCTTTTACTCCGAAGCTGGCTCTGGCAAAAACCGGAAACGGAATTCCATATTTAGTCCCGGCTCTCCCGTTGAGAATCATCGGAATCAGGACAATAGAATTTCCCAGGAAGATTGTCAGGATCGCCTGCCACCAGTTCATACCGCCTTCGATCAATGAGCTCGCAAGCATATAAGTAGGAATGCACAAACTCATACTTATCCACAAAGCAGCATAGTTCCATGTGCCCCATGAGCGCTTTGATTTTACTATCGGAGAGAGATCATTGCTGTAAAGCGGAGAAGATTTTATTTCTTCATCATAAGTTGTGGCAATGTCTTCTTTGTTTGTCAAAGTTAGTTATTAAATTTAATGAAATTTTTCGTCAGGAAAACTTATTAAATCATTCAGTCATACCGCTATTTATCCATGCATTCAGTTTTGCAAGCTCACAACCTTGAAGTTTAGGAGATTTCTTGGGCATTGATTTAAAACCCGGCAAATGATTAATTGCACCGTACAATTTTCCTTCATTACCTTTTTCTTTAACCTGAGCATAAGTTTCAAGATTAAATAATTCACCGGCTGCATTTCCCGAATGACACTTGTAACAATTTTTTTCAACAATCGGCTGAATATCTTTGTAAACCAGATTTAACGTATCACAGCTATTGTCGACACTCTCGGTTACTTTTACAGAGTCACTGCTTAAATCTTTATTAACTTTCCCAACATCCCCGCATTTTGAATTCGGTGCACCTGCCATTATCCATTTATTTATAACCGAGATCTCGGTACCAGTCAAAGGAGGATTCGGAGGCGGAGGCATTCTGTCTTCATTAGTGTCCTCAGTAATTTTTTTATAGACTTTACTTTTTTTTAAGTTATAAGGAATGATTGCCCTGCCCCGGTTGCTTGTAGTTATATTTTCATAAGAATCAAAAACATACCCGTGTTTTCTGGATTCGGAATTGTGACAGCCGCTTAAGGCACAGTTTTCCTGAAAGATGGGAAGCACGTCACGCTCAAAACAGATATCGTCATTTACTATTTTCGCATCCTTTGTATCTAATGTCCAGCTTGTTACAAATAATGTTATGGCAAACAAAGCAGATAAAATTTTAGCTTTCATTTATTTTTTTTAAAGTTAATTAATTGATTTCAGACTCGATCTCATCACTTGCGGAAATATTTCCCTCAGTAAAGATCCATTCAATTTTTTTATAAATAAAACTTACTTCTTCATTCTCAGGAAAAATTTTTGTATCGGGATCAATTGTATCCGGCTGGAGAAATTTGATATTTACGATACGTGCATCAGTCAGCTTGACAGTATAAAAATTTACTTCCTGTGCTGCGGTCTTTTTCTGAAAATATTTGCATTCCCACTCAATTAATTTTTCATTTTCTGTCATTGCTTTGTATAATTTTGGAGTTGATCTATCAACTTCTTTGACTATTGTAAATGGTTTATGAACCCGCTTGCCTGTGAGGTATCCGCTTATTTGCTCTATCGGCTGGTTCAATTCATGGTGTGATTCAAAAACTTTGATTGTCTTCTCTCTTCCTTTCTGGGTTACTGAACCGTCTATGTTTCCCTGTACCTCGCCTTTGATTTTTAAAAATGCGTTTAATGACATACTTTAGTTTAAAGTTTATAAATTATTTTATTTATTTTTTGAGATCAATTCAGGAGCTTCATCTACGCTGTCTACCATGAAGGCAATTCCTTTGAACTCATCTTTCCTCAGATAATTCTTTACCCAGTCCGGAGTATACGGCTGAACTCTCTGAATCACTTTCAGATTTCCGAATGATGAATCACTCATTCTTAAGTATAATGGCAAAGCAATATCCAGAGAAAACACATCACCGATTACAAAATCAGGTTTTTCTTCGGTGAGAATTTTGTGATAGCTGCTTCTTCTTAAAGGTATTAATAATTTTTCAGTAACTTTTAAATACTCAGGCAGTTCAGAATAGTCTGTATCAATAACAAATTTTTTTGCATCACCTCTTGCATGAACTCCATTCCGATTCGGAGAAGATTCTTCAGTAACTTCAATTCCGGCTTTTGAAAAAAGATATTTTATCTTTTCAGTTCTTGAGTTTGAAGCTACTATGACTTCCACCCCTGCCGAATTTAAATCATCAACTATTTTTTTAGTAGTTTTAACAGGATTTAATTTCCCTTCGCTTTTAAACTGTGTGGTAGATTTAATGAAACATTCCTGTGAAAAATCAGCAAGTGATGAATACTTTTCCAGGATTGAATCTTTCACTCTAAGCTTCCTTTTATAAAACTCATTGTCTGAATCGCCTGAAGGGGTTTTGTTTATGAAGTCAAAGATAGCATTGTTATCTCCGAAAGGATCTTCATTATAATAGGCTGCCACCCTATCATTATTAAACCACGCGTACAGATGTGGTTCTTTGTTCATTTCGTCTTTACATAAAGAAAGGAACTTATCCACATTGTTCTTTTCCATTCCCGATAATTCTGCAATAGAATCTAAAATATAATTCCAGACATACTCGGCTTCAATATTCTGATTAGTCCAGATTCCGTCGAAGTCTGAGATGAGTTTAATTTTTTTCAATCAGTTTCAGATAAAAGTTTTGGTTCTATATGATTTACAGTGGAAATAATTTTTGAATACCAATTCTGCCGTCAAAGTAGAAGTCTCTTTTAAAACAAAAAACCAATAGCTTGTCATTCCCGCGGGGATGACAATATTTTTCCACAGTAAATCATACAGCACAAAAGTTTTAATTTCATCAAAATTAACCTTTTTATTATTTCAAATCAATTGTATGAGCCGGAGGAATAAATTACTTGACAAAAAATAAAGCTCTGTCTATTTTACATACACACTGTATGTAAAATAAAAAAAGTTTGAAATTATGAAACGAACCAAGGAAGATGCTGAGATTACAAAAAAGCTCCTTCTTGAAATTGCATTCAAGGAATTGGTCAAATCGGGTTTAGAAAATACGGGACTTGAATCAATTGCTGAAAAGGCTGGAGTTACGCGCGGGGCGGTTTACTGGCATTTTAAAAATAAAGATGATTTGCTGGATTCGGTAATTGAATACAAAGATCTCGAATCATTGAAGCTTGCATCTGAAATTTTCAATTCGAGTCAGGAGCCTTTTGAAAAGTTAAAGCAACTCGTAAGCTTAAACTTTCCTGAATTTACAAGTACGGTACAGGAAAGAAAATATGTACGGATGAAACTGGAATTGTATAACTATGTAAATAAGAATGGTGATAAAAGAAAAATAGCGGAAGGCTTCATCAAAATGTGCAAAGATCTGCTCGATGAATGCAAAAAAAAAGATGAATTGAAAAGCGGGATTGACACTGAATCAGCTGCACAGACAATACTCAGTATTTGTGCGGGCACATATATAAGATTTAATTCCGTTCCGGAAAAATTAAAAAATATAACTCAATCAAAAAAGATTGCTTTAGATTATCTGAACTTAATTCATAAATAATAATATCATGAAAAAAATTATTCTTTCAATTGTCATCTGGGGCATTGTAATTATAATTACTACTTCAAAATCTTCAGCAAATACTTTCGACAGTGCATACGCGCAAATTCTTCAGACAAAAATTGAACAATTAAAAAGTTCATATGCTCTTGTCGGAATATCTGCCGCTGCACTTGTCCCGGGGCAGGGGATCTGGACCGGAGCAGCAGGGATTTCATCATCCGACAGTGATGATGTGACAACTGAAATGGTTTTCGGAGCAGGGAGTATTACAAAAAATTTCATTGCAACAATAATACTTCAACTTGCTGAAGCAGATAGTTTAAGTATTAATGATTCACTCGGGAAATGGCTGCCTTCTTATCCTAACATAAATAACTCGATTACATTAAAACAGCTTCTGGATCATACAAGCGGAATATATAATGTAACCGACAATCCGGCTTTTATCTCGGCAATTACCTCCGATCTCGGCAGGTTCTGGACGATCGAAGAAGTTCTTAACGGGGGATATGTTCTCACTCCGTATTTTTTGCCCGGTGCTGGATGGAGATATTCCAATACGGGATATATGCTGCTCGGTATGGTAATTACAAAGATAATGAAGACGAATCTGTCCACGCAGTTTCGTGAAAGATTTTATTCGCCTTATTATCTTACCAGTTCATTTTTTGAGATTGATGATACGGTCACCAGTCCATATGCACATAACTGGGCTGACATTACTGGTACCGGAATAATACAGGATGCTTTTTTCCTTCCTAAAACTTCTTTGAACAGTTCAACAATCGGAGCGGGCGGTGTCATAAGCAATCCGGAAAATCTGGTGAGATGGCTCGACAATTTATACGGAGAGAAAATTATCAATAATAGTTCACTTACACAAATGCTCACTTTCCGAAATGCAAATATCTCCGGCGCTAACGGATATGTTCTTGGAACTATGCGATACACAATATCCGGCAGATATGGTTATGGTCACGGAGGAAATACATTCGGTTATACTTCCGTGATGATTTATGATCCTGTTGATAAAATTTCCATTGCGGTCATGATGAACAAAGACCTCAACGGCGGACCTGTGGGAATTGCTTTCATGAATACCGTCATTCAAAATAATCCGGTTGGAATAATCACATTGTCAGTTTCAAATCCGGAAAGTTTTGCCCTTGAGCAAAATTTTCCTAATCCTTTCAATCCTGTTACAAACATAAAATTTGAACTGGCTCAAAAAGAGTTTGTGACTCTTAGTGTGTTAAATGTTCTGGGTCAGGAGATTGCTGTTTTATATGATGGCGTTCTGCCTTCGGGGACTCATTCTTACAGATGGGATGCTTCTGCTTTTACAAGCGGTGCGTATTTTTATAAATTGAAATCTGAAAAGCACAGTGAAGTGAAAAAAATGTTGCTGATTAAGTGAGTTTGAAATGTGGGTCTGTTGCACAAGATTATGCTCTATAAAATCAGTTTAGATTTTATCTATAGATATCTTTTCTATGAGAAATTTTTCTAGGATAAATTTCTTTTAGCTCATCACTGACATCGTAAATTATTCTGTAATTACCAATCCTAATTCTCCATCCTTCTCGATTAACGAGTTTTTTACTATTCTTAGAATAGGGGTCTTCACGCAGCAGCTCCATTTTTTCTATTACTCTTTCCTCAAATTCTCCGGGAGATTATCAAAATCCTTTTCAAAACTTTTAAATACAATAATCTTATACTTCATAATTAATTTTCACTTATTCTTTCCTTGCCTCTTCAAAAAATCTTCCCAGCTGCTGAACTCACCTTTCTTAAATTCTCCACTTGTTTTTTTCACCGCTTTATCATATTCCTTGATTAGATAAAGCTCCTCCAAATCGTCTTGTATCTTTTCAAATGTTTTTAAATCCAAAATCACATCAGTGGTTTCTCCTTTCAGGTTTGTTATGTATCTCTTATTCTTTAATGCATCCATAATAATATTTTATTTTTATTTCTTTATTTTATTTGTATTAATTAAAATATTTCAAAATTATTAAGTCTTCTTTGAAAAAAAATCCCCTTCATCTCCATAGTGAGTAAATTGAAACTATTTGTAATTTGTAACCTGTAATTACTAATTTGTTTCTTCATCCGCTATCTTCAAGGCTTCTGAAATAATCTCAAGACCTTCGTCAATCTGCTCCTTAGTTACGCAAAGTGGTGGCGCAATGAAAATCAGGTTCCATCTTCCGAATGTGTACAATCCGAGCTCAGCTATTTTTGCCATTACTTTATTCATCACACCCATTTCATCCGGCGGTGCATTCCATCTTGCTATCGGTTCTTTTGTCTTGTGGTTCTTTACTAACTCAAGACATCCGAGCAAGCCGGTATTTCTCCAGTCACCGATCGAAGGATGCTCCTCTCTCATTTCTACCATCCTTAAGTCCATATATTTTCCCATTATATCTGCATTCTCAATTAAGTTTTCATCTTTATAAATATCTATGACAGCATTTGCTGCTGCGAGTGAAACCGGATGAGCTGAATAAGTTAATCCCAACATCAGTGGTTTGTCATCAAATGTCTTTGCTATTTCTTCTTTCACAATAATTCCACCAAGCGGAAGATAAGCCGAAGTAATTCCCTTTGCCATGCACATTATATCCGGCTCAACTTCGTGATGATCTATGCCGAACCATTTTCCCGTTCTTCCGAAACCGCTCATCACTTCATCACATATAGTAAGTATCCCGTATTTGTCTGCTATTGCTTTTACTTTTTTCCAGTAACCCGGCGGATATTTTATGCATCCCGAAGATCCGGATTCACCTTCGAGCATAATTGCGGCAATGCTGTTTGGTCCTTCATATTGAACAACTCTTTCCAAAGCTGCTGCTGCATTTTCCGCACACTCTTCTTGAGTTTCGCTGTTCCATGGACAACGGTAAAAATATGGATTTTCTACATGAACAAAATTCGGAGCTTGCTGTGAATCAATCGGAAATTTTCTCGGATCTCCTCCAAGACTTGCCGAAGCGTAAGTTGCTCCATGATAAGACTGATACAATGCAACAATCTTATGACGTCCTGTATAAATTCTTGCAAGCTTGATTGCATTTTCAACGGCTTCAGCTCCGCCGAGTGTAAAGAAAGTTCTGCTGAGACTTCCGGGAGTTATTTCAGCTAATTTTTTTCCTACCTCACCCCGAACTTTTGTAAACATTCCGGGATAAACATAGCTCACATCTTTCATTTGTACTGCAACAGCTTCTGCGACTTTCGGATGACCGTGTCCGATATTCACACAGATAAGCTGCGATGAAAAATCTAAATATCGCTTACCGTTAAAATCATATAAATAAACGCCTTCAGCTTTGTCGATGACCAAAGGATTCGCACCTCTCTGCTTTGACCATGAAGTGAGTGTATAATTTAGATTATTCAGAATAATCTCATCACGGTCAGTATCAATTGTTGTTTGCATAAATTTGTAATTTAATTTGATTGAAATTGATAAACACAAAACTGTTTAAACGGTTTTGTGTTTATTGTACCTGTTAAATTTATTTAATATTAATGCTCTTTCCTCATGGAAAGTAACATTTTTATGATATATTTATTGATTTGAAATGAAATGATCCAGCATGGATTCGCTTACAGACACTGCATCATAAATTTTTCTGCCAGGAAAATTTTGCATCAAATAAACCTATATTCGCTTTCGATTTTACTTCTTATTCTTTTATGAATTTTGTCTTCGAAAGAAACATTTATTAAAGGTATAACCTCTTTCACACTAAACCAAGCATGAATCCATATACTGATCAGAGAATTTTCCATCCTTATCCTTTTCTCAAAAAACCGTTTAAACGGTTTTTTGATTTCGCTATTTTAACAAACCCATATAAATTTGCATAAAATATAAGACTTTAAAAATTCTTAAATTTTGGAAAATATTAAGAAACCTTCACTGCTGTTTAAAACAATTTTTATAATAAGAAAAATCGTTAAAATATTTTTTAATTCTACATTCCACGTTAACTTTTAGAGAACATCCCTGTTGTAATATTTTATTTCTATGTGAATATTATTTCAACCACAAAGTAGGCACAAAGATCACAAAATTTTAATTTTTTTAAAAATTTTTTAACTTTTGTGCACTTTGCGCATTCTTTGTGTTCTTTGTGGTTAAGTAACGTTTTGGACGGATGTGAGAAACCTTTAAATTACTCCAATGAACTCCAATGTTGCCTAAATTAAAAATCTTTATTATGTATTTTATAATTGCGATTTTAATTGTAAATCAAAATTCTCTATGGAAATACATCACCATCCTGAGCTCCCGGGAAAGGAAATAAAACCATGGAAACATTATGCAATTGAGTTTTTTATGCTGTTCCTTGCTGTTACGGCAGGTTTCCTTACAGATAATCATCGCGAACACATTGTTGAAAGGGAAAGGGCTAAGGAAATGGCATTTGGCTTGTATAATGAACTAGTTGAAGATTCTGTTCATATTCATAAACTCATTGAAAGAAAAAGACTTTTAATAAGTGAACTAAATTCATTAATCGCAATTCTCAGTAATGAAGATTTTAAAAATAAGGTCACTCTTTTAACTTATTATCAGGCTAGTTTTTTAATGGAAGTTGATATGCCGATTCCGGCTACTGCCAATCTTGACCAGCTTATTAATTCAGGAAGCCTTCGTTATTTTAAAAACAAAAAATTGGTTTCAGACATAAGTCTGTGGGATAATATTGTTTCGACTAAATTTGTGGAACGTCATGAGACAGATCAGAAAAGACTCATTGAAGAAATAAAAGCTGTCAACAAAGTTTTTCAGCCGGTCATTATTGATTCTATGAGAAGCATTTCTTTTAAAAATCTTTTTGAAGGAACTGATCTGTCTCCTCAAACGGAAGAGTCATTTGGCAATTCGCCGGAAAAACTTATTTCATATAATGTTTCTGATGTAAGTGAAGTTATAGGTTGAGCTTCTGAAAGAAAAAGAAATGCATATATAAGATCAACAATGTTCCTGCCCGAACAGCTAAAGCTTATTAGCAAATTATTAAAAGATCTTAATGAAGAGTTTAATATCAGGAAAAAATAGTTTAGTGGTTGAGTGGTTGAATGGGTTAATTTTGTTAATTGGTTGATTGGTTAATTGGTTGATTGGTTGTTTAGTTGATTAGTTGATTAGTTGATTGGTTAGCTGGCCAACTCACTTAACCACTTAACCACTTAACCACTTAACCACTTAACCACTTAACCACTTAAACAATCACGACATCCAGTTCTTCTTCGCTTCAGGATTCCACTTCGTAGTTGTCTTCTTCAGTTGTGTCCAGAATTCAATCGAACTCTTCCCCGTAATGTCGCACACCCCGAATTTAGATTCATTCCAGCCTCCGAATGAAAATGGCTCGCGTGGAACGGGCACTCCGATATTTACACCAATCATTCCGGCACTTGCGTGATCCATTATATATCTCGCAGCAGCTCCGCTTTGTGTAAATACAGACGCAGCGTTTCCATATTCAGAACTGTTCTCTATCCTTATTGCTTCGTCAATATCTCTTGCACGGATAATAGCAATCACCGGACCGAAGACTTCTTCTTTAGCGATTGCCATTTCAGGTGTTACATAATCTATTACAGTTGGTCCGACATAGAATCCGCCTTCCTTGCCTGCGACAGTTGCATTCCTGCCGTCCGCTAAAACTTTTGCTCCCAGTTTTTCGGCTTCGGAAATATATCTTTCGATTCTTTCTTTTGCTGCTTTTGTTATTACCGAGCCAAGATTCTTTCCGGGAATAATTTTTTTTGCTTCATCAATAATTTTATTAATTATATCATCAATGTCGCCTACGCCGACCATTGCAGAAGCTGCCATGCATCTCTGTCCTGCACACCCGGACATCGACGCCGCAACGTTGTTTGCTGTCATTTCGGGATGAGCATCGGGAAGTACTATCAAATGATTTTTTGCACCTCCTAGTGCAAGACATCTTTTCAAATTTGAAGTGGCACGCATGTAAACTATCTTTGCGACTTTAGTCGAACCTACAAACGATACAGCTGAAATTCCCGGATGATCACAGATTGCTTCTACGATTTCCCTGTCACCATTTACAACATTAAAAACTCCGTCCGGAAGTCCGGCTTCTTTCAGCATCTCGGCAATTCTGTTGGATGAAATAGGGACAAGCTCTGAAGGTTTCAATATCATACAATTTCCAAGAGCTATTGCATTCGGAATTGTCCAGTGTGGCACCATGTGAGGAAAATTAAATGGCGCAATTGATGCAACTACACCAATTGGTTTGTGCTCAATCCGGCATTCAACGCCTGCGCTGACTTCAAGTATTTCGCCGCCGATTAATTGCGGAAGTGAACACGCAAATTCTGTAAGTTCAATACTCTTTTCAACTTCAGCTTTTGCTTCGTCCAGAGTCTTTCCGTTTTCGATATGTGTGAGTTCGGCAAGCTCCATCAGATTCTTTTCCAGTAAGGTTTTGTATCTGTAAAATACCTGGACTCTTTCTTTGATCGGTACAGCAGACCATTTTATGTAAGCTTCCGAAGCATATTTTACTGCTTCATCAATATCTTTTTTCTCTGACAGAGGAACGGTTGAAATTACTTTTCCGTCTAATGGACAAAGTACATCAAGAGTCTTATGCCCGTTCTTAGTAAACTCACCTGCGATATAATTTTTTACTTCAGGATAATTAGTTTCCATAATGTTTTTTTGTGAAAGAAAAGTATGGGTTTTAGTTTTTAAATTAAAGGAAAATTAACTTGATTTGGGATTTGGGATTAACTTTTATTTGTGAGAAAATTATAAACATTTTAGTTGGAAACCCAAATTGTATAAATCCCAAATCCGACATCCCCAATCCCAAATTGTCAAAATTTCGCCACTGAATTAAATTATTAAAATTTTTATCTTATTTTTATCTAAATCTTAAATTTGAATACAGGAAATCCTTTAAAAGAATTTAATGAACTTACTGATATAGTAAAACAACTGAGAAAAGACTGTCCATGGGACAGGATACAGACTCATTTATCACTTAGAAGATGTCTGCTTGAAGAAACCTATGAAGTCCTGGAAGCAATTGATGAAAATAACATGTCTGAACTGAAAAAAGAGCTTGGAGACATTCTGTTACAGGTTTTATTTCATTCAAACATTGCCGAAGAAAATAATGATTTCACTTTAAAGGATGTGATCGAATTCGAAAAGAACAAGCTCATTGAAAGACATCCTCACGTTTTTGGAGATTTGGAAGTTACTGACAGCGATGAAGTTAAAAGAAACTGGGAGAAGCTGAAAAAGAATGAAGGTAGAAAATCAATCATTGAAGGAATTCCTGAAGAGCTTCCTGCGTTATTGAAAGCTTACAGAATTCAGGAAAAAGCATCTAAAGTCGGATTTGACTGGAAAGATGAGAAACCCGTGTTTGACAAGATTATTGAAGAGGTTAATGAATTAAGAGAGAATGTAAATTCAGGAAAGGCGGTCAAAGAGATCGAGGATGAATTCGGAGATGTTTTATTTTCAATTGTCAATTATTCAAGGTTTTTGAAAATAAATCCTGAGGATGCACTAAGAAAAACAATAAAAAAATTCCGGGAACGATTTCAAAAGATAGAAAAGTTTGCTGAAGAAAATAAAAAGGAACTCAGCGAAATGACACTTGATGAAATGGATTTGATCTGGAATAAAGTAAAGGCGGAAGTATAGAATGATCACAGAAGCAAGAGAGGAGAAATTTGCCGGCGTTAAGAGATAAATCCATTGGTGTAATAATATTTTGCCAGTTTCCCCGTTCATTAAAATTTTTAATTTTAAAGCACAAAAAAGGACATTGGTCCTTTGCTAAAGGACACAAGGACAAAGGCGAAACAGCGATTGAAACTGCAAGAAGAGAGCTTCATGAAGAGGCAGGGATTGATGTCGTTGACTTCGTTTCCAGAAAAATTTTGCTTAAAGAAAGTTATGTTTATTTAAATAAAAATAAAAGCAAAGTAAAAAAAACTGTCAGCTACTTTATCGCAAAATCAAAATCTAAAAAGGTAAAAATTGACAAAAAGGAAATTGTGAATTATAAATGGTGTACCGTTACTGCAGCTGATAAAATTATAACTTATAAGCAGTCTAGAAAAACCTTAAAGCAGGCTTTTAAATTAGTTAAAAATCAAAAATATTAAATCATTATAAATTTTATGAGAATAAATAAATTTTACAAAAAGGTGTTTTATTTTTTTTGCCTGATTTATTTATCTTCTGTAGTAAGTGAATCAATCACTGCAAAAAGTAAAACCGACGAATTAGCTGAAAGCATTGACTCGATAGCAAATTCCATTAACTGTAAGGTCTCTATACAGGTGGTTAGTGCTGATAAATATGATCTGCTGTATGAGCTTGATCCGCAGGCAAAAATGATTCCGGCTTCAATTACAAAGCTGGTCACAGCAGCTACTGCTATAGACGTTCTTGGAATAAATTACGACTTTAAAACCGTAATTTATACCGATGATATTGACATCAATGACGGGGTGGTGAACGGGAATTTATATCTGAAAGGCTACGGTGATCCCGATCTTGGCTCATCTGATATTATCCAACTCGCTAAACTTGTTTATGATAAAAATATTAAAGAAATAACCGGTAATATTGTTTATGATGAATCATATCTTGATGATGAACATTACGGACTTGCAAATTATTATCAGGGCGATACAAGGCAGGGCTACTGGCCTTATGTCACGGCAATCAATCTGAATAAAAATCCCGGCGGCTTTGATCCGGCGGCAATGGCTGCTGACCTGCTCAATGAAAATTTAGTTTTATCGGGGATTAAAGTAGGAGGAATTGTTATCGCAGGAGTAACCCCGACAGCATCGAAAGAAATAGCTGTGTTTTCCCATTCGATATTTGATGTGCTTGCACATATGAATAAGGAAAGCGATAATCATTCCGCAATAACTGTTTTTAAAGTCATCGGAGCAAAAGCATCAACACCTCCGGGTTCTATTGAAAAAGGTGAAGAGGCGGTTATTGATTTTTTAACTTCAATTGGAAATCCCAGAAGTATATTTGAAATAATTGAAGGCTCAGGGCTTTCAAGATATAATGTAGTAAACTCGGATTTGTATATAAGGCTATTGAAGTATATGTACGATGATGTTAAATCGTTTGATTATTTTTACAGTTCACT
The DNA here is from genome assembly GCA_964399995.1 of uncultured Ignavibacteriaceae bacterium. GTDB lineage: Bacteria > Bacteroidota > Ignavibacteria > Tepidaquicellales > Tepidaquicellaceae > JAGPCH01. Next base: position 25,558 of record CAYNTN010000002.1, on the reverse strand, counting down.
GGCAATTGCAGGACTGGACGGAACATTAAGAAACAGAATGATCGGGACTGAAGCAGAAAAAAATGTTCATGCAAAAACCGGAACATTGAATTCGGTGAGCTCACTCAGCGGGTATGCTGTTTCACGTGACAATGAACTTTTAATTTTCTACATTGCAATGAACGGATTCGGCGGAGGTGCTAACGGTGAAAGGTATAAACAGGATCAGATCTGTGATTTGCTCTGCAGATTTTCAAGAAATTAGAATTTAAACTGTATGGAAACTAAATACACAACTTATGAATCCGAAACCGAAGTCGTCAGTGAATTACATAAGTTAATTTTGTTTAATTCCCGTCATTTATGGGATAACGTCATTCTTCAACTGCAGAAGGCTACAGGTTATGATTTGATTCATTGCGAGCAAATTGCTACCATAGCTCATACTAAGGGAAAAGCGGTGGTAAAATCCGGTGATATAGATGAACTTGAAATTATAAATAATATACTCAGAGAAATTAAACTAATCACAAGTATTGAATAGCCTCTGACTTCTGTGTCAATATTGTCTGATGTCTTACAGAATCTTTTTTTATTAACTCATCATAAATATTTCTTCGTTAACTATTATCCGGAAATGTTTCATTTTTGATTTTAGGTTCAAAAAAATTTTCCTCTTTAACTTATTTCATCAAACAATCCGACCGGTTCAAAGATCAATGACAAAAAGAAAATCAATTTTATTTTAAACAAGATGAACTTTAAATTAGAATCCAACTATAAACCAACCGGTGATCAGCCTAAGGCGATTAAAGAGCTTACTGAAGGAGTGCTGCGTGGAGACAAACATCAGACCTTCCTTGGAGTTACGGGATCCGGTAAAACGTTTTCAGTTTCTAATGTCATTCAGAATGTCGGAAAGCCGGTATTGGTGATGTCGCACAATAAAACTCTTGCAGCGCAGCTCTACGGAGAGTTCAAAAGATTTTTTCCGAATAACAGGGTTGAGTTTTTCATTTCGTATTATGATTACTATCAGCCCGAAGCATATATTCCGTCATCGGATACTTACATACAGAAAGACTTATCAATCAATGAAGAGATAGACCGGCTAAGACTTAGAGCAACGGCTTCGATACTGGAAGGGAGGAAAGATGTCATAGTAGTTTCATCAGTGAGCTGCATATATGGTATCGGAGCGCCTGACGAATATGCACAGCAGGTATTGGTTATCAAATCAGGAGAGAAAATTTCAAGGAAGAGACTTCTTTCAAAGCTAATTGATATTCATTATGTAAGAAACGACGTTGATTTTAAACGCGGGACATTCAGAGTAAGAGGTGATACGATTGAGGTCATTGCAGCTTATGAAGATGAAACCGGAATCCGTATTGAATTATTTGACGATGTTGTTGAAAAAATTTCATACATAAATAGAACTGACGGCAAGGTAATCGGTAATGATATCAGCGTAGTTTTGTATCCGGCAAAATATTTTGTGACAAATAAAGAACGTACAGAAGTTGCCATAGAAAATATTAGAGCAGAATTGGCAGAGCGTATTGAGTATTTTAAGTCTCAGGGAAAATTTATAGAAGCACAGAGGATAGAGCAGCGGACTAACTTTGATATTGAGATGATACAGGAAGTCGGATACTGCAGCGGTATCGAAAATTATTCACGTCACATGGACGGAAGACCGCCGGGCTCAAGACCTTCCTGCCTGTTCGATTATTTCCCAAAAGATTTTTTACTGATTGTAGATGAATCTCATGTAACGATTCCGCAGATCGGAGGAATGTACAACGGAGACAGAATGCGGAAAAAAACTCTTGCAGAATACGGATTCAGACTGCCCTCTGCATTGGATAACAGACCGATGACTTTTGAAGAATGGGAAGGTATGGTGAAGCAGGCAATTTATGTCAGCGCGACTCCGGGAAATTATGAACTGGAAAAAAGCGAGGGTGTAATTGTCGAGCAGATCATTCGTCCTACCGGTTTGCTTGATCCTGAAATACAGGTCAGACCTGTGAAAAATCAGATAGATGATCTGATGAATGAGATAAAAATCAGAAAAGAAAGAAAGGAACGAATACTGGTTACAACGCTGACAAAAAGAATGAGTGAAGATCTGACGGATTATCTTCTCGGAATCGGCGTGAGAGTGAAATACATGCATAGTGAAGTTGATGCGCTTGACAGAGTGGACATACTTCGCGGACTCCGTCTCGGAGATTTTGACGTGCTTGTCGGAGTTAATTTACTTCGTGAGGGACTGGATCTACCCGAAGTTTCACTGGTTGCGATACTTGATGCCGATAAAGAAGGATTTCTCCGTTCTGAAAAATCTCTGATGCAGACGGCAGGGAGGACAGCGAGAAATATTAACGGACTTGTAGTAATGTATGCGGATAAGATAACTGAATCAATGGATAAGGTAATAAAGGAAACTGCACGAAGAAGGGAAATTCAAACAGAGTACAATAAAGAACATAAAATTGAACCGAAGACAATATATAAAACATACGAGGAGATTATGTCAGCGACAGTGGTAGCGGATTCGAAAGTAAAAAATGAATACGGAAAGCAAAAGAAGGAAGATAAAAAATCAACACTCAGAATTTTAACAGATCCGGTTAAAAACAGAATTAATAAAGAGCAGAGAAAAGAACTTATTGAACAGCTTAGAAAGGAGATGATCAATGCAGCAAAAGATCTGGAATTTGAAAGAGCAGCTGAGCTGAGGGATGAAATTGACAGGCTGGGTAAGTGAAAAATTTATTTTTTAATTTACCCGCACACCTGCTTAAACACTCTCAAAAAATTTTCACCTAATATTTTTTTTATCTCGGATTTTGTATAACCTTTTTCAACAAGCTTCTTAGTCAGCTCCGGATAGCAGCTCGCATCGTACAATTCCTTGGCCGGCGTGATTCCACCGTCAAAATCTGCTCCGATTCCAATGTAATCAGCACCGACGAGATTCTTTATGTGATCAATGTGTTCAACAACTTTATCAATGCTGGTTCCTTCAGTCTTCCCGTTTTTATCCAAAAAATCGTTATGAAAATTCACACCTATATATCCGCCGTCAAGTGCGATGGCTTTAATCTGTTCATCGGTAAGATTTCTGTAATGAGGATTAATTGAATAGCAATTTGAGTGTGATGCAATTATCGGACTTGTACTTACTTCAATTACATCCCAGAATCCTTCTTCACTTAAATGGGAAACATCGACCAGCATTCCGACTTCATTCATTCTTTTGACTACTTCGGTGCCAAACTCAGTCAATCCACCTGACTTTCCTCTTTCGACGGCATCCTTCGCTGATGTTGAGATTGAATTTGAATTATTCCAGGTTAGACCGATATACCTCACTCCTAAATCAAACATGCTGTTAATGTTATCGAGATTATTTTCAATGGCAGTTCCTCCTTCTACACCTATAAGTCCGCATATCTTTTTTCCATTTGTGACTCTGATTATTTCGTCATAGTTTTCTGCAAATTCAAGTTCCAAAGAATTGGAATCTTCGATCTGCCTTAATCTCTCAATTTGCTTGATTACAAAGTTATAAGACCTGCTTACGCTCTTCATAGGAATCCATACGGCAAACACCTGTACATCCACTCCTCCGCTTTTCAGACGCGGTAAATCTGACTGTGTAAAGCTGTTATTGGTTCCGAATTCCGCTCCTTTATCAAAAACTTTCCATACGAAATCATTATGAGTATCAACAAGTATCGCGCTGTTATGTAATTCCAAGTAATTTATTTGAGTCAAGGTATCTTTACTTAAGTCGTTAATGTTTTTATTTGAAAAATTATTTTGAAAGTTGACTGATGATTCTGCTGAACTACTGTGATTTTCTTCTTTAATAAAGAAAATCAGTGCTGCTGCTGAAATAATTATGAATGGTAATACCAATAAGAACAGTATTTTTTTCTGTTTCATATTAGGTCGGATATTCATTTCCAATTCGTAATTCATAATTCTAAATTCCCTATTCCTCAATACTCCAGATCTTCACCGAGAAAAGAAGACTTGTCAGTATAGATGGCAACCTTTGCAATTTCCAAATGACTTTCCGGAACGAAAAATTTGATTGGACGCTTCAGAGCTATCCTTCCCATTGTAGTATTAAAAGTTTCCATGGTTATGGCAATATTTGCATCACCCGTTACCCTGAACGGAATTTCTTCGTCAGTAAGTTTTGCTTTAACTAAGTTCGCTTCCATCGGATCGTAAGTTACAAATACTTCAATCATTTGCCGTCCTTTTGATTGAAGTTAAGTAAAGGTGTTAGCTTTTGATCATATGGTGCAATTACAAATGAGTTGTTGGGAGAGTTTACCAGCTCTTTTAAAGTTTCAATATACTTCCACTGCAGGTAAGAATTGCTGATTGTACTGTTTATTATTCTTTGAGCTTCGGCTACACCTTCGGCTTCAACTTTTTTTCTTTCCGCTTCCTGCTTTTCTTTTTGAAGTACATACACCATCTGCTGAGCTCTTTGTTCTGCAGCAATTTTTTCATCAATTGCTTCTCTTACCTTTAACGGAAGCTCAACGTTTCTAAGTAATACTTTTTCCAGAATCAATCCTCTTCCGTCAAAAGAATTTTCAAGCTTCTTTGCAACATCATTTACGTAATCATCCCGCTTTGAGGAATATATATCTGTTGCAACAAAATTTACTGCAACATCTCTTATTGCGGTTCTGATTGCAGGCAAAACGATCTTGGATTGATAATCAGTTCCTATAGTCCTGATAATATTCGGTGCATCATCAGCACTCAACCGGTACCAGACTGTTACATCAAGTATTAAAGTCAATCCGTCGGAAGAAAGAGTCTGTATTGGATCGCTTCTGTTCACCCTTACTTCATTTACATCCTGATCATTAGCTCCGCTCATTGTGTATGCCTGTGTTTTTATATCAAGGACTTCAACTTCAACCAGTGGATTAATAATGTTCAGTCCGCTCCTTAAAATCCTGTCCTGAACATTTCCGAATAAAACCTGAACCCCTACTTCTCCCGGTCCGATTTGTTTTATAAAAGAAAAAAGAACGGCAATAACAATCCCTGCGCCTGCAGCAATTCTTACAATGTTCAGTATTTTTTGAAGAGAGAGATTCTGTTGGGTCTGACCTTTAATTATTGAAAGGACAATAATCATTAAAATCAAAAACACAATAAATGAAATCATAGTTTTCTCCTTTTTTAATAAATCTTTTTAAATATCTAAACTGCTTCTTTTCTGTTTTGCAATAAAAACCAATTTTTCGATATCATCACCGGTAACTGTAATGTGACCCATCTTCCTTCCTGCTCTGGTTTCCTTTTTTCCGTAAATATGCAAATAAGTTCTCTCTCCGGATAAAACATTACCTGCTCCCTGTAATTTTGCCTCACCGTTTCTTTCTCCGATAATGTTAATCATAACGCAGTTTTCTTCACGCATTTCCGTACTTCCCAATGGTAAATTTAAAACAGCTCTTATATGATTTTCAAATTGAGAAGTATAACATCCTTCAATGGTATAATGTCCTGAATTGTGCACTCTTGGAGCCAGCTCATTTATCAAAATTTCATTTCCGGTTAAAAACATTTCGATTCCCATTACCCCGACATAATCAATTTCCGTTACGATTTTTCTTGCAATCTCTTCTGCCTTGTCTCTAATGTCCCTGAACATTTGTCTTGATGCCAGCACCAGATTGCAAATATGATTCTTCTGTATGGTCTCGACGACCGGATAAATTTTTATTTCACCGGATTTATTCCTCACTACCTGTGTTGCAATTTCTTTATCGAACTTTACAAATTTCTCGCACATCAGCTTTCCTCTTTCGGATAAAACCCGGTAAGCTTTATCAATGTCATCCTTAGTTCTTATTTCATAATTACCTTTCCCGTCGTAACCCATCGTCCTTGATTTTAGAATTACGGGATAATTATGCTCTCCCGAAAAACTTATTATATCTTCTTTTTTCTCAACACTGCAGAATTCTGAAACAGGAATGTTAAGTTTTCTTAAAGTCTCTTTCTGAAACAGCTTATCCTGTATAAGCCGGATTATCTCTGAACCGGGATAAACTGAAATTCCTTTACTTTCCAAAAATTCTATCTTCTGATAATCTATAAACTCGTTTTCCAGAGTAATGATTTCGCAGCTTTTGCTGAATTTACTTAAACAAACCTCGTCATTCCAATCTCCGGTTATTTCATTCCTTGTGATCATGCCCGCCGGGGAGTTAACTTCATTGGACAGAATAAAAAATTCAAATGCATATTTATTGGTTTCTTCAATTATCATTCTTGCAAGCTGTCCGCCACCGATGATGCCAATCTTCACTTTAATGAGCTAAAAGTTGAAAGTTAAATGTTAAAAGTTGAATGCTGGATTGAATTTTAACTACTTGCCCAGCAGTAAATTATACTCCTGTTTGTTTTCAAGAATTCCAACGGCTTTTAAAAGCTGAATGTCAAATGGAAATGCAGCTTCGATTTGTTCGGTGTCTGTTATGATCTTTGTATTGATTTCACTGACAATGCTTCTCAGTATTTCTTCTTTTGCCAGATCAATTTCCTTTTGCTCGCCGCTTTCAGCTTCAATTTCAACTTTAGCAATCATGTCACTAATATCCATCTTATAATTTTTCTCAGAGGCAAGCTCTTCAATTTCCTTTAGCTTTTTCTCAATTTTTGACTCATATGAAAAATTTTTGTCGGTTAAAAACTTTTTGAATTGAAGAAACAATTCATCGTTTGGTACTGCAATCTTAAGACCCGGATTATTTTCAATGTAATAATTTGCAAATTTGAAATACATATCCTTTGATGCTAATGCCATATGAACTTCGCTTTCAGAGTCAGTATTAATCTCCACGTCGGGAGTTATTCCGCCGTATGACTTTACAACCCTTCCTCCCAGAGTTTTAAATTCCACCTGATCATATTTATCATTATCAATAAACACTCCGTATTTATTTTCCTTAAAATAGTTTTTTTCCTGAATCCATCTGCCCGAAGGTGTAAAATACCTCGATCCTGTAATTTTTATCTGGGATTTTTTATCCAGATCTTTGATTTGCTGCACAAGACCTTTGCCAAATGATTTTGTTCCTATAATTACTCCTCTGTCAAGATCCTGAACCGCACCTGCAACTATCTCAGAAGCTGATGCAGTTTTATTATTAATCAATATTGCTAGAGGAACATCAGCCGGCAGAACAGGATCTTCTTTCGAAAAAAATTTTCTCTCTGAATCAGCTCTCTTTCCTTTTGTAATTACAAGCAGGCTGTTTTTTGGAACCAGTTTGTTCAGAATTCCAATCGCTGCATCAAGCAGTCCCCCTCCGTTATCACGAAGATCCAGAACCAGACCTTTTATTTCACCGTTAGACTTCAGTGTTTTAAGTGCATTCTCGAATTCACTTTCGGAAATATTGGTAAACCTGTCAAGTTTAATGTATGCAATGCCTTCAGACTTTGGCTCAAGAAAACCGTAGTAAGATACATTTTTTAAAATTATCTCCTGCCGTGTAAGATCAAAAATAATTTCCTCATCATCCCTTACAACTTTTACTTTCACATCCGTTCCTACCGGTCCGCGGATTAATGTACGCATTTCCTCGACTCTGTCTTTGTTTATTCCCTTTCCGTCAATTTCGATTATCTTATCTCCAACGCGAAGACCCTTCTTCTGAGCTTCATAACCGTTCATCACTTCCGTGATAAAAATAGCGCTGTCGCGAACTCCTACCGTAATTCCGACTCCTCCGTATTTCCCTGTTGTAATAAGATCAATCTGATCCCTGTTTCTTTCATCTATATAATTAGTATATGGATCAAGAGTGGCAAGCATACCTTCAATGCCGGCGGTAATAAATTTGTCGGCATCTATTTCATCAACATAATTCAGCGCAATCTCCTTATAAACCTGTCCGAACAAATCCATATTGCGGTTTATTTTTTCGTAAATATCGTCATCACCCGATATTTTTGCACCAAGAAAAAAAGAAAGCGCTATTAATATTGTGATCGTGTAAACCCTGAAAAAGTTTTTCTTTAACATCTTCATTTTATTTATATTTTTTTAAATCTTAATAATTTACTGATTAAACTTAAATAACTTTCAACTTTCAACTTTCAACTTTCAACTTTTAACTTTTAACTTTTAACTTTCAACTTTCAACTTTCAACACATTATAAACAATCTCATTATGAATATCCCCAACAGAACCTGTAGCGTCTATAACAACAAATCTTCCTTTATTGTTTTTTGCTATCTGCAAATATCCGGCTATTACTTTATTATAATAAGATATTTTTTTCTGCTCTATTCTGTCCTCTGTTTTCTTAATTAACTTCTTTCTTTTTGTACATTCATCTATACTTATGTTAAGAAGAAAAGTTAAATCCGGTATGAGACCGCCGGTAGCAATTTTATTAATGCTTCTTACTATTTTTAAATCAATTCTTCCCCCATAACCCTGATATGCCGTCGATGAATCAAAATACCTGTCACTCAGAACATAATATTTTTTTTGCAAGTTTGGAATAATTATTTCTTTCGTCAGTTGATACCTCGAAGATGAGAATAAAAGAAATTCCGTCAGATATTCCATTTTAAGATGTTCTCTATCCAGAAGAATATCCCTGATCTTTTCCGAGATACCTGTGCCCCCGGGCTCTCTTACTGAAATTACCTTTTTCCTTTTTTTTTGTAAATAATTTTTTAAAAGCCTGATCTGCGTTGACTTGCCGCTGAGGTCTATCCCTTCGAAAGTTATAAACATAGTAAATTTGAGCTCAAATTATGCAATTTTTTACTGTGATTAAATGATTTTAATGATAACTATGAAACATTTTATATTTTAGATTTTGGATGTAATTATAGTTCAGCTATTTGAGATCATCGTCAGATCCAAAATCTAAAATCTAAAATGAGTAAAGTGGGTATAGTCATCATTTAATCATTTAAATGATAGTCAGGAAATTTTAAATTTGCTGGTGCATCACAATAAAAAAAATATCAAAGCAATAGTTATTGTCGCCGCACTCGGATATTTCGTCGACGTCTATGATCTTATTTTATTCAGTGTAGTCAGAAAACCATCTCTGGAAAGCCTGGGCATTACCAGTGACCTGCAGCTTTCTGTTGGAGTTCAATTGCTTAACTGGCAGATGGCAGGAATGCTTATTGGCGGAATTCTGTGGGGAATACTGGGTGATAAAAAAGGACGCATAACAGTTCTCTTCGGCTCTATCTTCTTGTATTCTGCAGCTAATATTGCAAACGGATTTGTTCATAATATTCCGACTTATGCTGCTTTGAGATTTATTGCAGGATTGGGTCTTGCGGGTGAACTTGGTGCGGGTATTACACTTGTGAGTGAAGTAATGTCTAAGAAATCACGCGGATGGGGAACTACAATTGTTGCGACAGTCGGGCTGATGGGGGCTGTTGTAGCTGCACTAATTGCAAATAAGTTTGAATGGCGAATTGCTTATTTTATAGGAGGAGTAATGGGGTTAGTGCTGCTGGTCCTTAGAATCGGAGTTTACGAATCGGGGATGTACAAGAGCATTAAGTCTTCAGATGTTTCAAAAGGAAATTTTTTGCTGCTCTTTACGGATAAGACACGTTTTTATAAATTCATGAAATGCATTCTGATTGGACTGCCGACATGGTTTGTCATTGGAGTGCTTGTTACTTTCTCGGACAAATTTGCCGAAACACTCGGCGTGAACGGAAAAATCAATCCGGCTAACTCAATAATGTATGCTTACATCGGAATTGTCATCGGTGACTTTGCAAGCGGTGCTTTAAGCCAGCTGCTTAAATCAAGGAAAAAAGTGATTCTGATTTTCCTGTCGCTTAACGTCATCTTTATCTTTCTTTATCTTTTCGTTAACAGCTATAGTGAATTCTATTTCTACTTTCTTTGCGGAATGCTTGGCTTCTCAAACGGCTTCTGGGCTGTGTTCGTAACAAACGCTTCCGAACAATTCGGTACTAATTTTCGCGCAACTGTCACAACCTCAACTCCTAATATTATTAGAGGATCGACTGTTCCTCTCACATTATCATTTCAGTTATTTTCAGGGCTTGTAGGTATAATCTATGCAGCCATGATAGTTGCTTTTATAGATTTGTTTATTGCTTACATTGCGGCAATCAGAACTGAAGAAACTTTCGGGAAAGACCTTGATTATGTGGAAGTAACTTAAGCAATGAGCAATGAGCAATGAACAATGAGTAATGAACAATGAGTAATGAACAATGAGTAATGAACAATGAGCAATGAGTAAGTCATAGACCGTGCCCTCCACTTTGGAAAAAATTCTAAAGTTTACAATTTAAAAATATTTTGGAGATGTAGTTTTTTCTCCTTTTTTCCTCTTAACTCTAATTTTTACAATAGTATTTAATTTTTAATAATTGTATTTTTGTATCAATTATGAATCAACCAATTAAATGTTAAGATATTTTATACCCATTCTTTTAATCCTGTTTACATTTTCAACCAAATCATTTTCTCAGTTCAATGTCGGAATATCCGGTGAGATAACCAGCGCTAAGTTCGGCGGCGTAGCGCCTGAAAATGCTTCTTATGAATCCATAGCCGGATTCGGCGGAGCTCTGATCGGTGAAATAAGACTTGTGAAAGATGTTTATCTTTCCCTGCAGCCGGGATTTCAGACTCAAGGCTCAAACATAAAATTCGGAAATGAGAACCATCTCATTAATGATACAACAGTAACATTTAAAATAAGCCAGAGCTATATAAACATTCCTCTGAATCTTAAGATCTTTGCGGGCCGTCACTTTTATGCAGGAGCGGGCTTTGCGGTCGGATTCCTTTCATCTGCCGAAATAAGTAATGAGTTTGTTGACTCAACAATTGATATAAAGGATAAATTCAAGAGTTATGATGTCACTGCTAACTTTAACGTCGGATATCAGATGTCAATCGGCAAACCCAATTTATTTTTCGAACTAAGATACATACAGGGACTGGTTAATATTAATAATGAGAATGAAATCACAAAGAAGGATATTTACATTGCTGATTTTAAGACCAAAGGCTTCAGCTTTCAAACAGGAATTATTCTACCACTTAATTAAAGTTTAAAGATTTGAAAAAAAATATTATACATACTTTAGCAATAATCACCGTTACTTTTTTTCTGACAGGAAATTCTTATTCTCAGAGCGGCTCATCAGATGATTCAAGCTATCCGAAGCTGAATGGCAAACAATTCATAACAAACAGTTTCCTGAAGAATCCCTTTGTAAATACACGATTGGCAAGCAACCTTGGTTTTGCCAGTTCACTTGAGACTGAAATTCCTCTGTTGGAATTAAGAGATACAATTGTCAATAAAAAGGTAATTGCTGACATATCATATGTGAATGGTATTTTTGATTTTCAATATGCCATTAAAGACTGGGCAGCAATATGGTTAAACATGTCAGGGGTTGCAAGATTAGGTACAAATACTGTTTCCATCTTTGCAACCGGCGTAACAGCAGCTACAACTTTCGAGACGGGAATGCTTTTTAAAATTAAAGAATTTAAGAAATCTCTTATATCTGCGGCTTTCAGCATAAACAATTCAAGTTCAACAGCTATTAATATATATCCGTTCATTAAAACAATAGTTGATACAACTTATCCGACTCCGACCTATCAGCTTTTAAATAGCCTGACACCGCTTTCCGGTTCAGTTGATCTAAGATTCGCATACAGTCCTGGGAGTGAGTGGAGCATATTGTCTTATCTCGAAGGAGGATATGGTGAAAACGTAAAAGTTGATGAAACCAACAACAACTTTTTTTATGTCCTTGGAGCGACCTGCAGTTATAATTTCAATGAAAAAGACAACGTTCCTTTATCCGTCGGAGCGGGTTTTAAATTAGCTTCAAATTCACCAACTCTTCAGTATACAAAGAAACTCACACAGTATTATATGCTTCAGCTTGCATATACAGGTCAGAAAGATTTTTTGCTTGGTCTTGAATCTAACTATCTCACAATACCTACGAACTTTGAAGATGTAACCATAAAGCTCACTTCTTTCAATTTCAGCTGGGCGTATTATTTTTAAGATATACTTCAATTTTTTTCTTTTTTATCTTTACCGGTATGAAAGTATATCTATGCATAATTTTATTTTCCATTCTAAGTTCAGCAGTCTTATCTGAAATTGCTTTCTCACAGGATTACGAGAATAAACGCGGTAAAAGAAAACGCAACACTTTCATGATCTGGCAGGGTACAAATCCGATAATGAAAGCTTCAGACCTTGCTGCTTACTGCGCCCCGATATTCTGGTTTTCTGCCGATGAACCTGAACTCCGAAACAAGCAGGGGGAGAAAATTAATATTCCTGCGCCGTTTCCTTTTGAAAGCAAATCCGACTCTCCTGTAGTTTATTATCAGGTTACATATATTTTAGAGAGAGAAAATGTTAAAGGGAAATCATTTAAAAAAGATTATTTTAATTACGGCAACTCTGTCATTGACCTGAGTAAAATTACTGCAATAGATATATATTATACACATTATTACCGGTTCGAAGCAGGTTTAGGAAGCCACCCGAATGATACCGAACAAGCGCAGTTTCAGTTTTATGTGAGATATTATACAGATACAAACCATGTAAAGCACTATTATATTTTTTTTATCAGGGTAACTGCCAAGGCGCATGCTCTGGAATGGTATGATAATATTTACGAAATAGATACTGATAATCCGGATTATGAGTTGTCACTTCCTTTCCACATTTTAGTCGAGGAAGGGAAGCATGCGAGCTGCACCGACATGAACGGTGACGGCTATTATACTCCGGGTTATGATGTGAATGTAAGAACAAATGATGCCTGGGGAATAAGAGATGTAATACGCACCGGTGAACTTTTTTCATCTGACTTTCAGAGCTATATGGCAAAGGTAAGAAGACCTGAATACCGTGTGTTCCCTCCTTTGCCGGAAGACAGTCCTTTAAGGGAAAAATATACTGTTGACAGTGTATACGCGCCTGGTAACGCAGTTTATCAATTACGACCGATGCCTTCTCCAAAGCTGGCTAAGACCGAATTATTGAGGCACGATATGTCTTCATATTATTTTGAATATACTCCGGATATTTCAAATGAATCCGAAGAGAATGATTTTATTGACTGGTTCGCCGGAGAAAATTTTATCAATTCTCTCGGGATATCCTGGAGAATTGATAATGATGTTTCAGGTCCTTCGTTATCCTTTCCGTTGCTTATTGTCAAAAATGTAGAAGCGCCTTTGATCGGGGGATGGCTTGTAAACAGAGTTTATCTTCAGGGAGCAGGGATAGATGATTTCGGATATAATATTCTTTATACTCCTTCCGCTTCAAGATTTTTAGATCCTTACTTTTCGTTGGGTCTTGAAGTCGATAATTTTATTAAAAATAATGAAGCAGACACAATACCTCCCAGAACTGATTTTGTATTTGAAACCGGAATAAAAATCCGGGGGAATGTTACTTACTCACCGTTGAAATTTCTTAGTTTCCTCAGCCCTTTTTGGGGAGTACGATTAGGTATAAAGAATACGGGAATTATGAAGATTGATGATTTGAATTATGTGATTGAGATCGGTGCAGGTGTCTGGTAATGGAATGGTAAAATTCATCAGATTTATAAAATTTATAAAATTCTTTTAATTGCTGAGGTTTGAATCTTACTGATCTTATAAATCTTACTAACCTTATGATCTCATGAATATCTTCATTGAAAAATAATATTTATTGTAATAGTTTGCTACAAATAATTTTCACTCACAGTTTTTTGTTATACCGGGATAATATTTTACATACACAAGAATATTTACTTAATTGAAACCATAATTACACTTGTCATTTTTTAAGAACTTCCCCTGTACACTTCAATCTATAGCACTAATAATTTTATTGAGTTCTTCAATTTCTTTTTCACAGGGTAAAAAATATCCTGTTAATGTTTCACTCTGGTACAAAACTCTCAGCTTAAATCAATCAGACAAGGATACAGCAGCTTTTAATCTTTCACTTTTCCAGACAAACATCGGAAGCATTCAGGGAGCGAACTTAGGAGTGGCATATACAGTAACTCAGAAAGATTTGTCGGGTGTAAATATTAATGCAGGGATCACAAGAATAAAAGGAAAGCTCAAAGGACTCAGTCTCTCGGGATTAGGTAACGGCACGAACGATGTCATAAAGGGAATTCAGATAGGAGGTCTGGCAAATATGGGAAGGGACAAGTTAAAAGGAGCTCAGATAGCAGGGATGCTGAATTATCTTGTTGAAGACATGAAGGGTCTTCAGTTTTCATTAGTTGTAAATATCGCAAGCTCCAATGTAGAAGGTCTTCAGTTGGGAAATTCAAATGTAATAGGGAAAAACCTCGCCGGAGTTCAGTTAGGCACGACATTCAATTCTGTTCTGGAGAATTCAAACGGGATACAGGTAGCTCCGGGAAATTATGCCGGCAAATCGAAACTCGGACAAGTAGGTTTAATTAACATTGCAAATAAAAATGAAGGATTGCAATTGGGAATAATAAATGTTGCTGATAATCAGGATGGAATTCCGGTGGGAGTTGTAAATGTCGCTACAAAGAACGGGGGGATTGAATGGATAACTTATACAAGCAACTTTGAAATTCTTACAACCGGTGTTAAACTCAGAGCTGGTAAATTTATATCGATACTTGAAGGCGGATATGATGTCTATGATTCACAGGATAATGAATCATGGACTCTGGGGGCGCATTACGGTTATGATTTTGAGATTGCAAAATTTTACAAAATATCTCCTGACATTGGTTATGTTCAGATCTTTGACAGCAAGAAAGGAGATACACAAAGCGAGTTTGCAATACAGGGAAGGGTGTTGGGTCAGGTTGCACTTAACAGGACTGTGCGTTTTTTTGCAGGGCTGGGATGGAGTCAGACATGGGAGCTGACAAGCACAGGTGATACCAACAGCGGTAAATTCATTTACCTTGCAGGCTTCTCGTTATTCTAAAATTGTTCAGTATAAAATGAAGAAAGTCATAAAATATATTTTTCTGTTTTTGTTGATGGCTGAATCCGGTTATTCACAGAATAACAATCATTTTCAGAAAATTAAGCTTATGCTGAACGATAAAGTTTATAAGAACAGTTCTTTTGCTGCCTCAGATTATAAACCGGTCTATTTCAAGAAAAATATTACATTATCCGACATATCAAATGATATTTTAAAAGATAACACTTTCAAAAGTAAAAATTTTAAAAAACTTAATCTTAGGTTTCCTGAAGACAATCACATAAAGAAACATCCGGTTTGGATACCAATTTCGGAAGTAGTAGGTTTGAATCTTGGATTAGGCGCATTTAATACTTATATAGCAAAATCCGGATATGCAAAGATAAGTTTTAAAACAATTCAGAAGAATTTTCAGACCGGAGCGGTTTGGGATACTGATCATTTCATAACTAATTTTTTTGCGCATCCTTATCACGGTAATTTATATTTCAATACTTCGCGGAGCAGCGGTTATAATTTCTGGGAATCTACACCATATGCTTTCGGCGGAAGTCTGATGTGGGAATTGTTCATGGAAAATGAACCTCCTTCTACAAATGATCTGATAAATACAACAGTCAGCGGAATATTTCTCGGAGAAACTTTATACAGATTAAGTTCGCTGATTATAAATGAGAAAAAAAGAGGATTTCCCAGAGTAGTATCCGAAGTCCTTGCAGGTCTTCTGAATCCGGCAAGGGGATTTAACAGGCTGATCTATGGCGATGTATGGAGAGTTACGGATAAGCAACTGTATGAGACACAGCCGCTTGCAATCGGATTGAATTACGGAGTGAATCATGTTTCTGACGGAACTGATTTTTTTAACGGTTATGCTTATGGAGTTGTGGATCTTGATTTGATTTATGGAAATCCGTTCGAGAAGATGAAAAGAATTCCTTTTGATTTTTTCAGAATAAGATCAACATTTAACTTCGGAGCAGGGGAGCCGCCGATAGGTACAATTACAGCTTACGGAATTCTATGGGGAAAAAACTTTCAGGAAAAGAAACAGAATGTACTTGCAGGAATATTTCAGCACTACGACTTCTTTGATAACAACACATATAAAGTTGGCGGGATAAGTTTCGGCGGAGGGCTATTATCACTATTTCAGAACAGTAAGGAAAGTAAAAACAGGATCAGCACTTCAGTTCATCTGAATATAATGCCTCTCGGCGCATCGAATTCTGCATATTCGGCATTCGGAGAAAAGGAATATAATTTTACAACCGGAATGAATATGAAATTTGAGTCATTCCTTGAAATGAGCTGGGGATATGCTTTGGTAGACTACAAGATTTATTTTATGCACACAGTAGTAGGAGCCAGCAGCAATGAATTTGTCGGCATCCTGAAACCCAAGATACAGGTTAATGTTTACAAAAATCTTAGTGTCGGAGCCGAGTATTTATTTTATCACAGAGAAGGTTACTATAAGGATTACCCGGACATTCATACAAATAACAACGAGCAGAAAATTTTTGTAAATTACACTTTCGAAAATATTGACGCTTTATTGAGGAAGTAACAGGCAATTTAAAATGCGAATGCATAACAGGATAATAAAGCTTAATAAATCAAATTTCTTGTTCGGGCATTCGATCAGGATATTACTATTTTTCTTTCTTAGCTGCAGCATTTCATTTTCACAAAATACTTCACCTGATAAATTTCTGGAATGGACTACTTGGACTCTGATCCAGACTGTTCCGTCACCTGCATTTTTTCAGGACAAGGATGAAAGCAATGCCCGGCTGCAGTTCGGATTGAGATGGCATATAGTCCCGGTTAATTTTTCATTTAATGCAAACAGGCTTGTGTCACCTGTTCAATTCTTTAAAGTAAATCCCGTAAGAAGATTCGGCGGATCGGTAGAATTACTTGTAGATCCGGAGTGGGCAACAGGGGGATATCAGTATTCAGATCTGAAGCGGTTTAATCTTTCCGCCGGAGCAAGAGCTTACATTCCTGTGATAGAATACGGAGAGTATCTTTGTTTTTCAATCGCAGGCAAATATAATTTCACTAAAGACAAACAAAATGCAAGCATTGGTTACTATTCAGCAGAAGCAGGCATTTATACTTTTTTCGGAATTGCCGGCATCGTATTTAATTATAACTTCACTTCCGTAAGCAGATACAATTTCAGTTTAAATTTAAAATACTATTGAATAGTATATTCAACATAAAGGTTTCAGTAACTTTGCTGTCAGTTTTGTTAATAAGCGGTTGCAGAGTAGCTTATGATGTCAGCGATAATTTACTTAGAAATTTTAATACGCCCGAGAAAGTGAAGAACAGGATCAAAGACCCGATAAAGCAGGGAGTAAAACTTTCTGTTCTATGGATTGGTCATGCCACGGTTTTAATACAGATGGACGATAAAGTCATCATTACCGATCCTTTTCTTACGGATCACATTGCGGAAATTCAGCATCGTGTTGTAGAACCGGGAATTGATATTAATGTGCTGAAGCAATGTGACATAATTCTTATATCGCATTCCCATCCCGATCATCTTAATTTCGGAAGTCTTAAAATATTAGAGGAAAGATTTCCAAATGCAAATCTTGTCTTCCCGGATCATGTAAAAGAATTTCTTCCCGATCTCTCATTCAATTTTCACCCCATGAAAAAACCCCGACAGGATAAAAAAGTTTTTATAGGTGAGACCAAAATCATTGACAGTGTAAAAATTACATCAGTAGCTGCATATCATTACGGAGGAAGGTACGGGCTTGACGGAGTATTATGGGGATACGACGGCTTCTGTGGATTCATAATTGAGTATAAAGGTTCCACAGTTTACTTTTCCGGTGATACGGATTATACTGAAAGTTACTTTAAATATCTTGGAGAGAATTACAATATTGACGTTGAAATAATTCCGATAGGTCCGTGCAAGGATTGTTATAAGACTGATAAGAAGAACAGGCATGTTTATCCGAAAGGCGCTTTAAAAATACTTGACGATACGAAAGCAAAATTAATGATACCGGTTCACTACGGAACCATTGCAGAATTATCCCCGCCAAATTATCCAAGAGACGTTTTAATGGAAATGATAAATGAGCAGCCGGGTTATAAGGACAGGGTTGAGATATTAAAGATAGGGGAGCAGATAATAATTAAATAAGCTGGTTGAGTGAGTTGAGTGAGTTGAGTGAGTTGAGTGAGTTGAGTGAGTTGAGTGAGTTAAGTGAGTTAAGTGAGTTGAGTGAGTTGAGTGAGTTGAGTGAGTTGAGTGAGTTGAGTGAGTTGA
>CAYNTN010000002.1:0-7106 GCA_964399995.1 uncultured Ignavibacteriaceae bacterium | reverse complement strand
TGAGTGAGTTGAGTGAGTTGAGTGAGTTGAGTGAGTTGAGTGAGTTGAGTGAGTTGAGTGAGTTAAGTGAGTTGAGTGAGTGGAGTGAGTGGAGTGAGTTGAGTGAGTTGAGTGAGTTGAGTGAGTTGAGTGAGTTGAGTAAGTTGAGTGAGTGGAGTGAGTGGAGTGAGTGGAGTAAGTGGAGTAAGTGGAGTGAGTGGAGTGAGTGGAGTGAGTGGAGTGAGTGGAGTAGGGTTGAGTGAGTTGAGTTTACTTAACTTAACTTACATAACTTACGTAACTCTTCTCTACTTACTCTACCAACTTTACTTACTCTACCTACTCAACTTACTCAACTTACTCAACTCACTCAA
Source organism: uncultured Ignavibacteriaceae bacterium (assembly GCA_964399995.1). Lineage (GTDB taxonomy): Bacteria > Bacteroidota > Ignavibacteria > Tepidaquicellales > Tepidaquicellaceae > JAGPCH01. Next base: position 6,753 of record CAYNTN010000002.1, on the reverse strand, counting down.
CTTACTCAACCAACTTTACTTACTCTACCTACTCAACTTACTCTACCCACTCAACTTACTCTACTTACTCAACCCACTCAACTTACTCTACTTACTCTACCAACTTTACTTACTCTACTTACTCTACCCACTCAACTTACTCTACCCACTCAACTTACTCTACTCACTCAACTTACTCTACCTACTCATCTCACTCAACTTAAATTCATCAGTTACTGTTTCTCTCTATACTCCGGTATATCTTATTAATGACATTGTTAAACTGCGCATCATCCTTTACATGAAGTTTTACTGATGTTTTCAGATCTTCTTTGGCTTTAGAATAACTGTTCAACAGAAAGTAAATACAGCCGCGTATGAAATAATACATGTAGCTGTTAGGATTCTGCTGAAGCAGAAGGTTTACTGATGACATAGCAGATTTATAAGCTTCAATTTTTACATACATAAGATCTCTTCTGTAATCGGTAAAAACAATATTTGAATCATAATACAAAGCTGTTTCCACATCGTTAAACATATTTACTGTATCACCCAGATACATATGAACAAAGGCTTTATTAACATAAACGCGGGCATTTCCCGGATCAATGCCCTCTGCAGAATTGACTGCCTTAAGTGCTTCATCAAACTTGCGGAGCTGAAGCAGAACTCTGGCTTTGCCGAAATAAGCTTCGAACATATTTGGCGTTAATCTAAGTGCGTCCTTATAATCGTCCATAGCAGCTGTAAATTTCGCCATAAAATAATATGTATTCCCCCTGTTCAGATACCCGTCGCTATTATTCGGAGTTACACTGATTACTTTAGTAAAATCTTCAATTGCCCTCGTGTAATTTTTCATTGCCTGGTAACAGAGTCCGCGGTAATTGTAGCCCTTGAAATCATTGTTATTGCTCTGTATATATTCTGAGAAATAATTCACGCCATCCTGAAAACGAGCGTCATAGAAAGCTTCGAGACCATTTTGGAAAAGCATTTCCGGAGTAAACTGTCCGAAAGCATTACCGGAAATTATTATAAAAAAAATAACCGCTGATCTATATAAATTTTTCATTTAAGTATTTTTGTTTACAATATTGATAATATGAAATTAATTTTCAATCTTGAAAATACTGATTTAGTCTGCTTTGTTAAACGGTCTCATCACATTTGCAAAATTTTTGGAACATTAATCGCAGCGGAAATTAATTGTTAACTGGTGTCACATTTAAATTAACGGCATCGGTATTAGGGAGACTATGCAATTAATTCCGCTCAGTAATTTCTTTATGATTATGTAAAATAAAAATCAAATCCTGTACAGACATACACCAAATAACCCCATATAGTCTTATTCTGTTCTAATGCTTTGAATATCTTTTTGATATGTGGTATATTTCTTAAACAAAATAAATAATCTGTAATAAATGAAAAATTTGACAATTGTAAAGCATCCAATTGTATTGCACTTTCTTACATTATTAAGGGATAAGAAAACAGGTCAGGTTGAGTTTAAGGATTCCCTGGATAAAATATCATACATACTCGCTTCAGAAGCATATTCTTCTGTTTCAATGGAAACTAAATTTGTCAACACACCTTTTAAAAAAATTAAAGCGAGCAAAATAAAGGATAAAATAGTTTTGCTTCCTATCTTAAGAGCAGGACTGGGCTTGACAAAGGGATTTGTTGATTTATATCCGGAAGTCATTACGAGCCATATCGGAATTTACCGTGATGAAGAATCACTGAAACCTGTTCAGTATTATTTCAGGTTTCCGAAGATAAAGGAAAAGAGAAATCTGAATGTAATAATACTTGATCCGATGATAGCAACAGGCGGGAGCGTAATTTTTACCATCGAATATCTGTTAAATATGGGAATTAAGAAAATCAGTGTTGTTTCGTTATTAGCTGCGCCTGAAGGAATAAATGCAATAAACAAAAGATTTAATAAGAATGAAAAAAAGTTTATAGAAATCATAACCTGTAGTCTCGATGAGAATCTGAATAATCAAGGATATATCGTACCGGGACTCGGGGATGCAGGCGACAGGATGTTTGGAACATAACAATGAACAATGAGTAATGAACAATGAGTAATGAGTTTTATTAAATTAGTAATTAGTAATTGAAATGTTCAGCACTTTATATAAAAAAAAGCTCGATGAACTTCTTTATCACAGCCACAGGAATTTACCTTCCAATCTGGCTAATGATAAATTAATCACAAATGCATTTAAGTTTGCTTATGAAGCACACAAGAATGATAAACGTGCGTCGGGTGAACCTTTTATATCTCATCCTTACGATGTAGCTTTAATACTTGCAAAGGAAATTCCGCTGGATTCAATTTCGATAGCAGCTGCTTTGCTACATGATGTAGTTGAGGACACAAAGTTTACATTAAGAGACATCAAAGCGGAGTTTGGTGATGAAGTAGCTGAGATAGTTAACGGAGCTACGAAAATAGAAGGAATGTTCGGGAACTATGAAATGAAGCAGGTCGAGTCTTATAAAAAAATGCTTCTTTCAATGACCTCTGACATAAGAGTGATACTGATAAAATTTGCAGACCGGCTGCATAATTTAAGAACACTCGAATTTTTATCTACTGCAAAACAATTGAGATTGGCACAGGAGACACTTGAAATTTACGCACCGCTGGCTCATCGTTTCGGATTATCATCTGTAAAGACAGAGCTTGAAGATCTTTCATTTAAATATTTAGACAGAAAGGTTTATGATGAACTTGCAAAGAAATTAAAGGAGAAAAAAAGGGAAAGAGAAAAGTTCATTCGGAATTTTATTGAACCTATTAAAGAAAGGCTTGTCGAAGAAGGATATAAGTTTGAAATATACGGAAGAGCGAAACATCTTTACAGCATCTATAAGAAAATAATAAGCCGGAATAAATCTTTTGATGAGCTGTATGACCTTTTTGCGGTAAGAATTATTTTAGATACAAATAACAAGAACGACTGCTTTTCAGTTTATGGGATTTGTTCGGAAATTTATTTACCGGTACCAGAAAGATTCAAGGATTATGTTTCGCTTCCAAAGCAAAACAATTATCAGTCAATTCATACAACGCTCGTAAGCAAAGAAGGCAAGATGGTGGAGGTGCAGATACGAACAAAAGAGATGCATGAAGTTGCGGAAAAAGGCATTGCAGCTCACTGGAAATATAAGGAGAATACTAATTTCCATGATGCTAACCTTGAGAACTGGATGAACTGGATCAGAGAAAGCATTGAATCAGGGTCAAAGGATGAGACATCCTCTCAGGTACTGGAAAGCTTTAAGCTGAATCTTTATCAGGATGAAATTTATTGTTTTACTCCGAAAGGCGAACTTAAAATTCTGCCGTTCGGTGCGACAGCTGTTGATTTTGCATTTGAAATTCATACACAGATCGGTTTAAATTGCATAGGTGCAAAAGTTAACGGAAAGATAGTGAATCTCGAGACACCTTTAAAAAGCGGTGATCAGATTGAGATACTTACCTCGAAAAATCAAACTCCGAAATTAGACTGGGAAAAATTTGTTGTAACGCATAAAGCGAAATCTGATATCAGAAAATTTTTCAATACGGAGAAAAGAAAACAAATTCTCCATGGTAAAGAGCTTTGGGAAAAAAAGGCAAAGAAACATAAGATTCATCTCTCGGATGAGGCTCTGTCTAAAATTGTTCATCGGCTGAAATATAAAGACACGGGACATTTCTTTCATTCCGTTTCACAGGATGAAAGCAAGTTAAATGAATTAATAGATATTCTTACCGACAAAAATAAACTCCAGTCTCTTGAGCATAAGAATAGTCAGTCAGACTCTCCGGAAGCTCAGGAAAATGGAAATGTCAATTTCGATAAATATGTAACTGATGCAAGAACTTCTACAAACGGAATCATTCTTGGAAACGGAACTCAGCAAAATATTAAAGGTATTCAGTATGACTTTGCAAAGTGCTGTAACCCGATACCCGGAGATGATGTCATCGGATTTATCAGTCATGAAAAAGGAATAAGGATTCACAGAAAACACTGTAAAAATATTGTGAACCTGTTTCTTAAAGAACCGGATAGGATTATTCAGATCAACTGGAATGAGACCGAACAGGGTGAATTTACTGGAGGCATTAAAATAATCGGTGAAGACAGACCGGGAATATTGAATGAAATAACAAAAACAATTTCTAAAAATTTTAACTCAAATATAAAAAGCGTGGATATAAAGACAAAGAGCTCAATGTTCGAGGGAACCCTTATCCTAAGCATCCAGAATCTTAAACAATTAAATCAAATCATAGAAAAAATTAATAATCAGGAAGGAGTATTCAGCGTAACGCGATATGAACTATAAATTAATTTTTATTTTACCTGTTGCAGTATTTATTCTGTTATCATTTACTCAATCCCAAATTCAAAGTCCTAAATCCCTAATCAACAATGATTCAATTGAATTTCAGGGTGAGACTCATTTAAAAAACATAAAACAGCTGACATTCGGAGGCGAAAATGCCGAGTGTTATTTCTCATTCGACGGAACAAAATTTTCTTTTCAGTCAACACGGAGCGATTTTAAATGCGATCAGATATATACAATGAACATTGACGGTTCTGCTCAGAATCTTGTCAGCACCGGTAAAGGAAGAACTACATGTGCTTATTATATGCCGGACGGTAATACAATTCTTTATTCTTCAACTCATCTAGGGAGTGAAGACTGTCCGCCAACCCCGGATTTTTCACAGGGATATGTCTGGGCTTTGTATGATACTTATGATATATTTACGGTAAATGAGGACGGAACGAATTTAAAGCAACTTACTACTGAAAAAGGTTACGATGCGGAAGCCACCATTTCGTCTCTTGGTGACAGAATTGTCTTTACTTCAACGAGGAATGGTGACATTGATATATTTACAATGAACCTTGACGGAAGTGATGTAAGACAACTTACAGATGAACCCGGATATGACGGAGGTCCTTTTTTTTCATATGACGGCTCAAAAATTGTCTACAGAAGAACATCTTTTGCGAATGATGAAGAGATCATTAATTACAAAGAGCTTTTATCTAAAGGATTGATAAGACCATCCAAACTTGAAATTTGGGTAATGGACGCTGACGGAAGCAATAAGATACAGATTACAAATAACGGAGCAGCAAACTTTGCTCCATATTGGTTTCCTGATGGTAAAAGAATTTTATTTTGTTCAAATGTAGAAGACGGAAAGGGAAGAAACTTTGATATCTATAAAATTAATTTAGACGGAACAGGCTTGGAAAAAATTACAAATCATATTGAATTCGACGGGTTCCCTATGTTTTCACCGGACGGAAAGAAGCTTGTCTTTTGCTCCAACAGAAATGGCAAAGTGAAAGGTGAAACAAATGTTTTCATTTGTGACTGGGTAGATTAGTATTCTTCGCAAGTCACAACTGCACATCCGTAATCTTCTGTATGTGAAATACTTATTTCGAATTTAAATTTAGAAAATTCGTTCTGCTTCAGATGAACAATGTAAGGTTTTCCCTTTTCGTTATTTAATATCTCAATGTCTTTCCATGTAAATTCTTTACCTACCCCTGTTCCTATCGATTTTGCATAAGCTTCTTTAGATGCAAACCTTCCGGCAAAATGCAGATCAGGTTTTGAAAATCTTTTACAATAATTAATTTCATTCTCAGTTAAAATTCTCGTAAAAAATCTATCACCGTAATCTTCCATAAGTTTCCTTATTCTCTTAACTTCTATTATATCAATACCAACACCTCTTATCATTTTGGATTTTGGATTTACGATTGTTGATGAAAATTCACCGATTCACTATTGACGATTCACCATTCACGATTGACGATTCACGATTGACTATTCACGATTCACGATTCACTATTTACGATTCACGATTCACGATTCACGATTCACGATTGACGATTGACGATTCACGATTCACGATTGACGATTTTCTTTTTTAATAATATCAATCAGTTCCGAAATAGAATTTATGTCATAATCAGAATCCGGATTGACTGTATTAAAAGTATCGCCGTACCTCGCGAAAACAGTTTTCATGCCAACGGCTTTCGCTCCAACCATATCCCTCTCCGCCCAGTCGCCTATCATCAGGCATTCGTCGGCATTAAGATTCAATTCCTTTAATGCTAAATTAAATGGAACAGGTGACGGTTTTTTTTCCCGGGTTTCGTCATAAGTAATTACTACATCAAACAAGTGATGAAAATTCAGATAAGATAATCTGAGCCATGCTTCTTTTGACGGTGCATCAGAAACTACTGCAAGTTTTAATCCCATTTTGATAATTTCTATTAAAGTCGGAAAAACCCTCGGATAAGGTTTTAGAGCTGCTTCCCTCGCAGTTCTGTATGCAACAATTCCCGCTGAAATGATTTTATAATCAACTCTTCCGAGAACTTCCTTTAACATTTTATCAAATACCTGCTGATACTCTATGCCTTCCGCTTCATAAATCTTATTAATGAATAATTTTGTTTCATCAAACGACATGTTCCATCCCGCATCAATCATCGCATAAATAGCTGCATCTATAGCGGCTCTCTTCATTAACATAAAGTCAACGAGTGTATTGTCAAGATCGAATATAATGGCTTTTATCAAGTAAAGTTTGTAAAGTTTATAAAGTTTATAAAGTTTGTAAGGTTTATAAAGTTTGTAAAGTTTGTTAAGTTTGTTAAGTTTGTTAAGTTTGTAAAGTTTGTAAAGTTTGTCCGGTGGGGAATGTTTGTA
>CAYNTN010000001.1:0-106797 GCA_964399995.1 uncultured Ignavibacteriaceae bacterium | reverse complement strand
CAAACTTTACAAACTTTACAAACTTTACAAACTTTACAAACTTTACAAACTATTTGAATCTTATTCTCGGGTCAACGATAGCATATATCACGTCTGATATTATATTACCTATTAGCAGTAGCAGTGTTGATATTACAAGCACACCCATCACAACGGGATAATCTCTTTGAACAATTGAATCATAGCTTAACAGACCTATTCCGTTTATATTAAAAACTCTTTCAATTAAAATGCTTCCGGTTAGTATCAGAGATATTGCATGACCTAATCCTGTTGAGATCGGTATAAGCGAGTTTCTCAATGCATGACCGAAAATAACACGATTCTCAGACAATCCTTTTGAGAATGCCGTTCTGACATAATCCTGACTCAGATTTTCTATGACTGAATTTTTTGTAAGAATTGTTAGTGTTGCAAAACCTCCAATCATAAAACTTAAAACCGGAAGTACAGTATGGTGAATCTGATCCCAGACCTGTTCCGGAAAAGTCAGGCTGTTGAAATCTTCTGATCTGAAACCCCCGAGCGGGAATACATCCCAGAAGCTGCCGCCTCCGAAGAGAACAAGCATTAGTGCTCCGAATGCAAAACCGGGAATTGAGTATCCAATAAAAACCAGCGCTGAAGAAACAAAATCAAATGTCGATCCGTTTTTTACAGCTTTATAGACACCAAGGGGAACACATACGAGATATGTAAGAAAAAATCCGATCATACCGAAATAAATTGAAACAGGAAATCGTGAAGTGATGACATCCCATACAGGCTCTGCATAAACGTAGGATTTACCGAGATCAAATTTCAATAAATTAGAAACCCAGATGTAATATCTTTCATATATTGGTTTATCAAATCCGTAAAATTTGGTCAGCTCATCAATTGCCGACTGAGGAATGTTTTGTGTGGTTCCGCCTGTACTTCCGGTCTCACCGCTCTGTGCGCCGCCCATCCTCAGTTTCATTATTTCCATTTCAAGAGGACCGCCGGGGACAATCTGAAGAATTAAAAAAGTTATTAAAGTAATTCCGAAAAACGTAGGTATTATAAGAAGTATCCTTCTTATAAAATATGAAGTCATATTCAGATATTAATTATGAAATTGGTAAACAAAAAGGCAGGAGTTAATCCTGCCTTAAAGAAATCTAATTATCGTTGATTTTAATTACTTCACCTTTATTTTCTCTTCCGGAAATATCCACCCAGTATTTAGTGTCAACTTCTTCAGTCGGGAGATTTTTTGATTTGTCTTTTACAGCTTCTTCGTATGCTGCATACTTCTCAGGATCAAACCACCACATTGAAAAAACACCATAATCCGTAGGTCCGTAATACTCATCGAATCTCGACAAATACCATTTCGGATATCCGAATTTATTGTGCCAAAGTAATCGTGTATAATCAGCGTACCAGCCGTACACATAAGGCTGCATAGCGGTAATGATGCTGTCAATTTCTCTTACATACTTTACTCTTTTTGATTTATCATATTCAAGATTATAAATCGCCGCGAGCTCATCAACTCTCTGACTTTTATATCCGGGCCAGTTAGTGCTGTTAGGATCATCTGCTGTTTTGGAAATGTATCCGAAATCAAGAGATGGCGGATTCTGACCCGACCAGTTGACCGGGATAAGTACAAAACTTTTTTCATTTCCAATTTTAAATTGAGTAGTACCGTCTACCTGTTTCAGATTCAGCTTAATCCCGGCTTTTTTTAAATCTTCCTGAAATATAGTAAAATATCTTTCCTGACTGGGTTGAGTATAAACCATCTCAATCTCAAACACTTTTCCGTCTTTCATTCTGTAACCATCGGGATTCTTGTCTTTCCAGCCTGCTTCCTCAAGCAACAGTATTGCACTGTCGAGATTAAAATGCATTGTCGGATTACCGGGATTCTGATAAACAGTTCCGGCAAATTGAGTGTTCAAAGGTGTATAAGAATTAAAAAAAAGTTTTTCATTGAATTTTTTTACGTCATAAAGCATTTGAAATGCTTTTCTTATTCGAATATCATCGAAGGGAGGTTTTCTCATGTTCAAAGCCAATCCACCTAAACCTCCCGGATTTTGATTATAAATTCTTTTCTTTACTACCACTCCTCTTTTTACTTCTTCAAAATCAGTTCTTTCAGCCCACCATTGAGCACGCTGTACGGAATACAGATCAATATCTCCTTTTTTAAACTTTTCGAATTGAAGAGATTCATCTGAAACAACCTCAGTTTTCACAACATCAAAATTGTAAAGACCGATAGCAAATCTTTCCTTCTCTCCCCAGTAATCACTTCTTCGTCTCATTGTAATCATTCTTCCTTTATCAACATCTTCTTTGTTAATGTAATAAGGACCGCTTCCGGGAACAACATCATAATTATATTTTTCCATGTATTCTTTTGCAGTAATACTTGCAATGTAATGTGCGGGTAAAATTCTGAATCCACTCGCGATATTAAAAGGAAGCCATCCGTCTTTATTTGCAGTATAGGTAACAATGTATTTGCTTTCAGCAACCGGAGCTTTGAGATATGCTTTATAGGTTTCATCGCCTCCCGTAAGCAATCCTGGATCTGTAACAAGTTTCCAGGTAGCTAACACATCTTCCGATGTGACAGGTTTTCCGTCAGCCCATCTTGCTTCCGGATTAATCCTGAACCTGTATGTTCTCTTATCTTCAGAAATTTGCCAATGTGAAGCCAGTCTCGGAGTGTAATCTTCATTTACAGGGTCTGAGTCTAATAAAGACTCATATACCATTCTTTGCATCATTCTAGTGTAATATGAATTTTCATCTTTGCCATATAATCTCAAAGTTGCCGGAAAATCAGGAATAGACCATATAATAGTTCCTCCTTTTACAGCCTTTGGGTCTCCGATATAATTGTAAGCAGTATTTGTTGTCCATCCGGCACCAGTAAATCCGGCTCCTCCCATTTCGGCAGAAACCGAAGGATCAGCTCCGGAAGGAGTATCAAATTTTTTTATTGATATTGGCTTTGTTTCTATTTTTGAAGTTGAAGGTTTTTTTGAGTCTTTGCTGCCGCAGGAAATTAAAAGGGTTGATATTAATAAAGCAATAACAGGGAATAAAATGTATTTTATTCTCATTAGTAAATTTCTCCTTTGTTAATAATTGTTTTCAATATAAAAAATGAATTATTAAATTAATAGTTTTTAAGTTATACATTTACAAGTTAAGTACATTTGAATTCCAAAAGAGTTTTTGATTTATGAGGCTCAAAGTATTATGTTTTTTAAGCATTTCTTTTATTTATCTTCAAAAGTTGCTATAAAAAGTTGTTTTGAGATAAACTCCGTATTAAGAAAGAGGGCTGTTCCATTTAACAGAATAAAATATCGAAATATGAACTGTTTTAACTTGTATTAATCGTGAATTAATTGTTATTAATTGGTTGACTTAATTATATTCTTTATTTTTAAGTAAATTCTAAGTAGTTTCATCATTCTAATTTACAAAATGTGCTTCGGAAGAATCAATTATGAGGTAGATTAATCATGTATATTAATTTCGAATATTTCTTGCCAAAAATACTAAAATATTGTAAAAAATTATATTTGGTTCATCGTTTTTTATTGATACCAATCTGTTTTCAGCTTTTTTGAATTGAGGATTAATTTAAATTTTTTAGGAAGTAAGTTTATTTCAAAGTGTGATTCAAAATATCCCAATTTATAGAATGAAAATATCGGCGTTTTTAATATCCGCAGTGATTTCGTGTACTTTAATTTTATTATTGAACAGCAATTGGAAAATTGCCGGCAGGAATATCCCTGCTTTTGGCAAATTCCTGAGTCCTCAGATGGGATGCTGGCAAAATGCTGAACCGGCAGATCAGGATTTTGGTGGTGAGATTAATATTAATGGGCTCAAGGGTAAAGTAAATGTATATCTTGATGAGCGGCTTGTACCCCATGTGTTTGCAGAATATGAAAATGATGCTTATTTTGTTCAGGGCTATCTTCATGCAAAATTCAGATTATGGCAAATGGAATTACAGACGATGGCTGCAGGAGGAAGGATTAGTGAGATTCTAGGTGAAAGCGAACTGGAAAGAGATCGCGAGTTCAGAAGATTAGGGATGGTATTTGCCGCTGAAAATGCACTTAAGGAATTGGAAAAAGATGAATTAATCAAATCAGTATGTGACTCTTATACTGCAGGGGTAAATGCTTATATAGAAAACTTAAATGAAAGAGACTATCCTGTAGAATATAAACTGCTGGGCTACAAACCGGAAAAGTGGAGTAATTTTAAGACAGCATTGTTTATGAAATACATGAGCTACGATTTAGCAGGTTATGATGAAGATTTTGAAATGACAAATGCCAAAAGTTTTTTCAATGAAGATGATTTTAACAAACTTTTTCCTATTATCCAGGATTCATTAGATCCTGTTATCCCAAAAGGATCAGAGCTCGAAAAGCCCAAAGTTCTGCCGGTTGCTCCTAAGAATGCCGATACGGATTATTTGGATCAAAAGAATAAAGTTGAACTGGAAGAAAGAAAACCTGACATGGAAAACGGAAGCAACAACTGGGCTGTAAGCGGGAAAAAAACTAAAACCGGAGCGCCGATATTATGTAACGATTTACACCTGACTTTGAATCTGCCGTCAGTCTGGTATGAGATACAAATAACTGCACCAACTATAAATGTTTACGGTGTGAGTTTTCCCGGAGTGCCCGGAATTATAGTCGGATTCAATGACAGTTGTGCTTTTGGATTTACTAACGGAGGAAGAGATGTGAGAGACTATTATGAGATTAAATTTAAAGATGAGAAAAGAAATGAGTATTTATTCAACGAAAGCTGGCATCAGACCGTGTGGCGCATTGATACAATTAAAATTAAGGGTAAACCGGATTTTATTGATTCGGTAGCTTATGTAATGCTTGGAGATGCTTTATGCCCTGTTATGTATGATAATACTTTTAGCGGCAGGAAAAATAAAAGCAATAAATTTTATGCTGTACGTTGGAAAGGTAATGATCCCAGCAATGATCTGAAGACATTTAATCTTTTAAATCACGCAAAAAATTATGCAGATTTTTCAGAAGCTATAGTTAACCTGAAAACACCGGGGCAAAACTGTGTCTTTGCAGCCAAGAATGGAGATATTGTATTAAGGACTCAAGGCGAATGGCCGGCTAAATGGAAGGAGCAGGGGGATTATATTATGCCTGGCATTGACAGCAATTATTTATGGCAGGGAACAATTCCACAAGATGAAGTTCCTTTTCAGCTTAATCCGGATAGAGGTTTTGTCAGCAGTGCAAATCAAAAACCGGCTGATGATAATATTTATCCTTATTATCTCGGGAGAAATTATCCAATGTACAGAGGTATTGAGATTAACAGAAGACTGAGCGCAATGAGCAATATTACGACGGAAGAGATGATGACTCTGCAAACGGATAATTATAATTTAATTGCAGAGATAACCAGACCGGTGCTTTTAAAGAACATTAAAGAAAATAATCTGAATCAGACAGAGAAAAAATACTTAAATCTTCTAAAAGAGTGGAATTTAAGAAATGATGTTGGTTCAAAAGGTGCTACAGTATTTGAAGTATTGTGGAGTAATTTTTACAGGGAGGTTTATAATGACGAATATGATAAGGCACCAGAAATTATAAAACGGCCTAGTGAAAACACACTTATTGAAGGAATAATAAATGATTCATCTTATAAATTTTTTGATTATGTCTCGACGGAAAAAAAAGAAAGCTTTTCTGATGTTGCTACCACCGCATTCAAAAAAACTGCAGAGCAGTTAAGCAAATTAGAAGAAAGGGGCAGGCTGGACTGGGAAAAATACAAGGGAACACAAATCAATCATTTAACAAGGCTTGCACCGTTCAGCAGGATCAATCTGCCAATCGGCGGCGGTAAGAATATCATTAATGCAACTCAGGTTACTCACGGACCAAGCTGGAGAATGATAGTAAGTTTGGCGGAAAAAACTGATGCTTACGGGATTTATCCGGGCGGACAAAGCGGAAATCCGGGGAGTAAATATTATGATGACTTTGTAGATTACTGGGTAGAGGGGAAGTATTACCCGCTTTGGCTGATGTCAGCAGAAGAGCAAAATGGCAAGCGCATAAAATGGAAGTTGGTTTTTAAATTCTAAATTTAGTTTATAAATAAAAAGAATTGCATGAAGTTTATAGTATCATTCTTATTGATGGCAGCGGGTAGTTATGCTGCATGCATTTTTTTCCCATGGTGGAGCGTAGCAATTATCGTTTTTTTAATTGCTGTTATTATTCCCCAGACGCCGGGCAAAGCTTTTTTATGTGCATTCTTTTCAATATTTTTATTATGGGCAGGTTTAAGTTATTGGATTAGTTATAATAATGATAATTTATTTGCACGTAAACTTTCTTTAATTATATTTAACTTTGAAAGTCCCATAGCTTTAATATTTCTGACAGGATTAATCGGCGGAGCAGTATCAGGATTTGCCGGGCTTGCAGGAAGCTATTTAAGATTCAAATCTAGCTGAAAATTTACCCCGTCAGCTACGAAGTATTTCAAACAGAAAAATTTATTTATTTTATATTGAGTTAATAATTATTTATAATTATCATCATTTGTCAAACGATTATGCACCACAGAAAAGCCGGAAAATCAATAAAAATCTTTTGTCTGCCTTATGCAGGAGGTAATAAGTACTCATACCGTCAATTTGAAGAAATAGCGCCTTCTTTTTTGAAATTAATTACGCTGGATTATCCGGGCAGAGTTCCCAGAATTAAAGAACCTTTGCTTCACGATATACTGGAGCTGGTTGAAGATTCATACAAACAGATCGTAAATAAAATTGACAAAAATGATTACGCAATATTCGGACACAGCATGGGAGGGCTCATTGCTTATCTGTTAACAAGGAAACTAATTGAAAATAATCATAAAGCTCCACTGCATATTTTTATCACAGGGACTTCCGGACCATCGTCTCCTTCAAGAGGTGATAAAAAACGGCATTTGCTTCCTCCGGAAGAGTTTCTTCAGGAGATGAAAGATCTCGGCGGCATGCCTGACGAAATACTGGAAACCGAAGAACTATTAACTTTTTTCGAACCGATTCTCCGTTCTGATTTTAAGGCATGCGAAACTTACATACATGACATCAAAGATCCGTTTGATATTCCCATAACGGTAATTACAGGTACTGAAGAAGACATGGAATTGGAAGACATACATTTATGGAAGAAGGAAACGAAATCTGAAATAGAATTCAGACAATTGCCGGGGAAACATTTTTTCATTTTCAATCATCCGGATAAAATAGTTGATGTTATTTCAAAAAAATTATCCGGAAAGCTAAATAATACAAATCATGGATGAAGTAAAAACAAATCTGAAAGCACCGGATTACAGTTTTCAAAACTCCGATCAGTTTAACATTGATTATGCAGAATCGGGTTTAGGAGTAGATAAAATTAATAAGGTTTTTTATGAAAAATTCAACTACCCATGGTCACCTTCTTCATTTCTTTCTATTAATGATAATAGTTTAATAAAGATACTTAATCAGGATATCGGTGATTTTACACACAAAAGAATTCCTGAAAATATAAGGATCTGGGTAGCCGGATGCGGTACAAATCAGGCATTGATTACTGCATTAAAGTTTCCATCAGCACAGGTACTGGGTACGGATATTTCAACAACGTCTCTGGGAATATGCCGTGAGAATGCCGAGCAGATTGGTTTGAAAAACTTAAAACTGGAGGAAAAAAGTCTGAATGATATAGACTACAAAGAAGAATTCGATTATATAATTTGCACCGGTGTAATACATCACAATGCTGATCCTGAAAATACTTTAAGTAAAATTTCAGAAGCGTTGAAAAAAGACGGGATATTAGAGCTAATGGTCTATAATTATTTTCACAGAATTTTGAAAACAGCCTTTCAAAAAGGGATGCGGGCTTTATTAAAAAGAGATGATGTATTAGATTTTGACACTGAAGTTGAAATTACGCAAAAACTAATTGATAATTTCCCTTCGCAATATTTAATGAGTTCATTTCTTGAACGCTATAAAGGTGCTAATATTGCCAGAATAGCTGATGAGTTGTTACAGCCGGTTGAATACAGCTATACTGTGAAGACTCTGGACGAAATGGTAAATCGATGTAATCTTGAAATACTGTTACCATGTATTAATCAATTTGATAAATCAACAAATACATTCAACTGGAATATACGATTTAATGATACTTCAATATCTTCAATTTATGACAGCCTCCCGGATTTAGACCGATGGCAGATAGCGAATCTTTTTATGATGAATCAATCGCCGCAGTTATGGTTCTATGTTCAACGACAGGATTCTGATTACAAGAGAAAGACAGAACATGAAATTTGCGATGACTTTCTAAAGACAAAATTCAATAAATTAAATATTAGTTCTAGTTTGTTCGGGCAAACGGAAGACGAAAAGTTTAAATTTAATAAAAACCTTCCATTCCCGCTGCCACCTAAACCTATAGACAAAACAAGCAGGGAAATATTTGAAAAAGTATCTCCGGAATATCCGATGAATGAAATTCTGACCGGGATGGGATTAAAACCTTCATTCGACGAAGTTAACACAATCCGAGTTCATTTAACAACTTTAATATCGCCATATTTAGTGGCATTGTCCGAATAAAGTATTTTCATAAAACTGAATTTTTAAACTAAATAAAATTTATCATGGATGAAAAAAAAATGTACTTGAAACCAAATGTTGTCCTTGAGCCATTAGTAGACAACTGGTATGCCTGGAGCCATTTAGTATCTCCCGCAACGGCAGCAATGAATATTGTTGGCAGGCATCATAGAATTATTGAATCTTATGTTGCTGCACCTTCTATTCATGCCGAAGCTGTTAAAAATCCGAAAATGAGAGGAGGTCCTTTTATGGATTTTCTCGGAAAAAGACTTGATGAAGTTTCGGAACTCTATAAAAGTTCACAGCAAAAGCAGGAAAGAATGATACAATTTTGCAAGGCAGTTAAAGAACTTGATAAAATGTTAATGGAAGAAGCCAAAGGATTTGGACTGGAAGCTTTATATGATAAGGTGCCTGAAATATTAAAAGGGTATGTCGAGCTATTTTATGACCGTCACAATACTCCGGGATTCCGGTTTTTTGAATCACTTCTTTATAAGAGCGAATTTTATAATAAAGATTCACAAAGCATCGGGATGTGGATAACAAATAATGATGAGAGGCCTTTTGTGCTGAGTACACCGCGCATGGCCGAACCTCATGTAATTTATTTTGATATTCCTTTTGATTCCCCTGTGATAGACGAGCTGGCGAAAATGAAGAGATCGCCGCAACCACTTAGCTATATTAAATCCATAGCCGATATACCCGAATCAAAGCAAGATCTTTTCGAGACTTTTTTTACTGATGAAGCGCCTCCTCCATATGAAAAATATACAGGTGATAAAATAAGAATGAGATATTTTGGTCACGCATGTATCTTGGTTGAAACAAAAGACATCAGTATTCTTGTTGACCCGCTGATAAGCTATTACGGTTATCAGTCTGCGGTTAATCATTTTTCGGATGTAGATCTCCCTGATGAAATTGACTATGCCTTAATTACTCACAATCATCAGGACCACATTCTTTTTGAAACCTTGCTGCCTTTAAGACACAAAATTAAAAACCTTATTGTCCCGAGAACCAACAGTGGCAGGCTTGAAGACCCTAATTTAAAATTAATGTTTGAAAATGTTGGCTTTAAGAATGTTATTGCAATGGATGAGATGGAAACTATTCAATTCAGTGATGTGACGCTGACGGCTTGTCCGTTCATCGGAGAACATTCGGATTTGAATATTCTTACAAAACTTTGTTATCATGTAAAGATCGGCGAGTTCAGATTATTGTTCCTTGCAGATTCAAGAATTGTAGAGTCAGCTTTATATAAACATATTCATAAACAGATCGGCGATGTTGATGTAATGTTTTTGGGAATGGAATGCGACGGAGCACCTTTAACCTGGCTATACGGACCATTACTAACAAAAAAGCTTGCCAGGGACATGGATGGAAGCAGACGATTAGCAGGTTCGGACTGTGATAAAGGAATGGCTTTAGTTGATATATTCAGTCCAAAGGAAGTATATGTATATGCGATGGGACAAGAGCCATGGTGTGAGTTTATAAGCAGCATAAAATATACGGATGAATCTAACCCTATAGTACAGTCAAATAAGCTGGTAAAAATGTGCATGGATCAGGGTATCATAGCCGAGCGGCTGTTCGGAGAAAAAGAATTGCTGTATTCAAAAGAACCGATGATGGCTGAAATGAATGTATAAACTTTTATTAGCTGTTTTTATTATAATGCAACACGGTTGTACAGAGCAATTTTTTAATTTTAAAGAACATGGATTTATGAAATAATTTTAAAATGGAATATTTCAAAAACAAAAATTAAAGTTATGAAACCAGTTATTGAAGGTGTTACGACTGTATCAGAATTGACAAAGATTGATTTTTGTAAAAATTACTTTGATTTAAACAAACCGGTAATAATAAAATCAGGCGGGAAAAATACGAGCGCGTTTAAAAAATGGAATCCGGATTATCTTAAATCCATAATCGGTGAAAAGACAGTAGATGTTAAATACAGCAAGAAAGGTGTATTCAATTACCGCAAAGGGGAAGTGACTAATTTAAATTTATCATTCAATGAAGCCGTAACTTACATGAATTTAAATAATTCCGTTTATATTCAGCAGGCTTCGATAGTTGATCATTATCCTGAGCTGCTGCCGGATGTAGATGAGCCGCCATGGGTTGAAAAAACGGATACTGGAAGAATAACAAATTTTTGGTTTGGCGGTGCAGGCTGTGTATCTCCATTGCATTTTGATAAATCACACAATTTTCTTTACCAGATTTTCGGAAGGAAGGAATTAATATTATTCACTCCCGATGACACTAAATATTTATACCCGGACAGTCAGGCAAATTTTACACACATAAGCTTAATCAATCCTGACAATCCTGATTTGGATTTATATCCTCTTTTTAAGGAAGCTCAAGCATACAGAATCGTACTGGATCCGGGAGATGTTTTATATCTTCCGCTATACTGGTGGCATCAGGTCCGTTCTTTAGATTTGTCAATAAGTATAAATTACTGGTGGCACAGATTTGAATTTGTTGACGGATTGGGATTTGAGTCGGCAAGCACACAAGAAATCAAAAATCTAATAAAGATTTTTTTAGACAGCGGGTTTCACATTGATCAAAAGAACTATGAAGGTGAAACAAACCTGCTGAAGGCTTGTGACAAAGGTTATACAAATATCGCAAGAGCACTATTGGAACTTGGTGCAGATCCTAATATAAAAAGTAGTAAATATAATTGTACAGCTGCCGATCTGGCTTCGCAAAAAGGTCATTCGGAGATTGTCAGATTATTCAGTGAAATAGGAGTTAATTGAATTTCCGGATCCGTTGATCTACAGTACAATTTTAAAAATGTACCACTGCTTATCAATTGCCATTTGTGAATAAGGAATTGCCCGGTTTACAAAAACTTAATCAAACTATATGCTAAAAACGACTTTTCCTTTACATCCCGCACAGCGAGACATTTATGTGGATCAGTTGTTAAATACCGGAAGTTCTCATTATAATATCGGCGGTTACATTAAGCTTCAGGGTAATCTTAATAGAGAAAAGTTTCGTGAAGCAGTTAATTCTGCGGCAAAATTATTTGATGCTTTTAAAATGAGATTTGATCTTGAAGCAGCTGATCAGGTTTGTTACGCAGAAAGCAGCTATGATATCCTTGAGTTAACGGAACTTGATTTCAGTGACCGCGAAAATCCAAAAAAAGATGCTCTGCTGTGGATGCAGCAAAGATTTAATAGGCATTTCCTTATAAAAAAAGACAACCCGCTGTCAGAACATTCCCTGATTAAAATCTCAGTTGATGAACACTGGTTCTTCGGAAGATACCACCATTTAATTACTGACGGATTCGGCTTTATAGTTTTTATTCAGTATGTCGGATTGAAATATAAATCATTGTTATCAGACGACGGACAGGAATTTAAATACCCTTCTTATCTTGATGAATTGGAAAAAGCGAACGAATATTTTGATTCACCTGCTTATGAAAAGGATTCTGACTACTGGAAAGAAAAAATTATTGAAAGACCTCCCGGCATTATTCAGAGAAAATATTTACACCCTGAAGATTCAAAGCTGGCTTGTTCAAAATATTCAATTCTTTTTAACGAAGAACAGAGAGAAGCACTGGATAAGATTCAGCTGTCGACCGGGTCAGGATTACAGCAATTAACTATTGCAGCATTGCTGATTTTTTTTGGAAAAACAACCGGTCGTTCAGATTTTATTTTCGGTATCCCGGTCCATAAAAGAAGTTCAAGAATGCTCCGGAATATTGTCGGAATGTTCAGCGGCGTACTTCCTTTTAAAGGAAATTATAATGAAGATATTCTCATTTCAGATTTGCTGCATTACATATCCCAGACACAAAAGAGCGATTACAGACATCAGAATTTTCCTCTCGGAGACATAGCAAGAAATATTTCTTCACGAACCCCGGAAGATCAGTTATTTGAAATCAGCATCAACTATGAGCCGTTAAACTTTGAACCGGATTTCGGCAGTAACATTAAGGCAGATGTAATCAGGTTGGAAAGTGATTTTGATAAAAATCCGCTTCAGTTTTTCTGGCGTGATTATGGCAGCAAGCAGCCATTGCAGCTGATTGTAAAATTCGGAAATCAGTACTTTGAAAAAAAAGAAATTGAATTATTAACTAACAGGCTACTTTTCATAATAAATCAATTCCCCGGCTCTTTAAATAAGAAAGCAGGCAGTATAAAACTTCTACCTGATAATGAACTTTCTTTACTCAAAAAGTTCAACGAAACTTCGCAGGATTTTCATATTGATAAAGATATTGCATCAGAATTTGAAGATCAATCCTTGAAGACTCCCGATAACATTTCATTGGTTTTTGAGGAACAAAATATTACTTATAAAGAGCTTAACGAAAGATCAAATCAGCTTGCTCATTATTTAATCAGCAAAGGTATTAAGCCTGAGCAATTAATTCCAATTTACATTGAGCGAAGCATTGAAATGATTACATGTATTCTTGGAATTCTGAAAGTGGGATGTGCTTATGTACCCATAGATCCGGAATATCCCGAAGACCGTATTGGTTTTATGCTGAAAGACACAGGAGCTTCGATAGTTATCAGCAGTAAGAAATGCTCGCATAAGCTAAAGTCGTGTTCCGGTATTGAAATTATTTCATTCGATGAAGACGGATCGGAGATAATCAGGCAGCCGAAAATAAATATTCAAAGATCATCTTTACTGAACCAACTTGCTTATGTGATCTATACCTCCGGTTCAACGGGAAAACCTAAAGGAGTCATGACAGAGCACCGGACTATCATTAATCTAATCAAATCGCAGAGTAAATATTTTAAAGTAAACAGCGGTGACAGGATCCTTCAGTTTTCCAATTACGGTTTTGATGCATCGGTCGAACAGATTTTTCTTGCATTGCTGAACGGCGCAAGTCTGATTTTATTTCCTGACGGACTTCAGAAGGACATTAACAGGTTTGAGAAATTTTTAATTGATGAAAAAATAAATCATCTGCATGCAACACCTTCATTTCTTGAAAATATTAATCCTGAAATAAAGTGTGATTTGAAACGGGTAATAGCCGGTGGAGATGTATGCAAGAGAGAGTTGGCTGAAAAGTGGAAAGACACAGTTTCTTTTTTCAATGAATACGGACCGACGGAGACGACTGTAACGGCAATTGAATATCATGCTGAAGGAGATTTGGAAAAATTCATTACACTTCCCATAGGCAGACCACTTTCTAATATTCAGGTTTTTATTTTGAATGAAAATAATGAACTGTGTCCGGTCGGAGTAACAGGAGAAATATGCATTGCAGGAGATTGTCTTGCAAGAGGTTATCTCAATAACGCAGGGCTGACTGATGAGAAGTTTGTGAAGAATCCGTTCAGTCAAATTCCGGATGAAAAAATGTATAAGACCGGAGATACTGGAAGATGGCTTCCGGAAGGTCTGATTGAATATCTGGGCAGGATAGATGAGCAGGTGAAGATCCGCGGCTACAGGATAGAATTAGGCGAGATAGAGAATGCATTACAGGAGTGTGAACTGGTAAGTAAATCTGCAGTAACGACTAAGCAAGACGGAAGCGGAAACAAATGTCTTGCGGCATACATAGTACCGGAAGGAAAATTTAACCGGGACATAATAGAAACATATTTAAAAAAGAAATTGCCGGAATATATGATACCGGTATTGTGGAAAGAAATGGTCAGTCTTCCATTGACATCAAACGGCAAAGTTGATAAGAAGACTCTGCCTGATCTGAATTTTTCCGAGATGATCAGCAGCGAGTATGAGGCTCCACGCAACGAGCTTGAAAAGGTGCTTTCTGAAATGTGGAAGGAAATATTAAAAACTGAAAAAGTCGGAATCAACGATAATTTCTTTGAACTTGGAGGTCACAGTCTGAGTGCTATACAGCTTTCCTCAAGACTGCAAAAGCAATTAAACATTAATGCTGACATAGGAACAATACTTTCAAATCCGACGATAAGTAAATTAGCTAAAGTACTGAATTCTGAAAAACAAAACGGGCAAAGTAAAATTAATAAACTGCCTGAAGCGAAATATTATGAATTATCGCATTCTCAAAAACGTTTTTGGATACTCAGCAATTTTAAGCATGGCTCTGAAGCTTATAATGTTTCAAGTGTCTTTGACATTGAAGGTGATCTTAATACTGACGCATTCAAAAAGGCGTTTAATAAAGTAATAGAGAGGCACGAAATATTAAGAACAGTTTTTACCGACATTGACGGGGAGCCGAAGCAGATCATACTTCCTCCGGATACTGCAGGATTTGAAATAGAAGAGAATGATTTCAGAGACAGGAGAGATGCTGAAATGATAATTAAAAAACTGACGGATGAAGATTCAAATAAACCGTTTGATTTAAAGGCAGGACCGCTGCTGCGCGCTGCGCTTTTCAGAGTAAAGGATTACAGGTATGTTTTTGTGTTAAACATTCACCATATAATAAGTGACGGATGGTCAAAAGGAATTTTCATAAAGGAGTTTTTAAACCTGTATAAATCATATACCGAAAACAAAGAAAGCAATCTTGCGGAATTGCCTGTACAGTATAAAGATTATGCAGCATGGCATAAAGATTCATTTGAAAAACAGGGACAATACTGGCGTCAGCTTTACAAAAATGATATTCCCGTTTTAAATTTTCCTTCTGATTTTGAAAGACCAAAAGTGTTAACTTATTTCGGAGGTTTGATTCATCAGACAATTCCCGAAACTCTGGTAAAAAGTCTCAGGGAAACAGCAGTCAGAAGCAATATGTCATTAAACAATTTGCTGCTGACACTTTACGGGCTTATTGTTGCAAGAGAAAGCGGACAGGAAGAAGTAGTTATCGGGACCGTTAGTTCTGGCAGAAGTCATCCTGATCTTGAAAATCTGATCGGGGTGTTCATTAACTTTCTTCCGTTAAAACTTTCACCTAAAAAATATCTGAGGTTACCCGAGTATCTTAACGAAAGCCTGACTTCTATTATGAATGCATATAAAAATCAGGATTACCCTTTTGATTTATTAGTTGATGACTGCATAAAAAAGCGCGACATATCACGCAACCCGTTCTTTGATACGATGATTAACTTTCAGCTTGAAAATGAATTTCAAAATAATGAAAGTGAAATTGAAAAAACCGGAATCCGAATTAAACAGAACGATTCAATGCTGGAAGAATTATTCCGGTCTGTTCTTGATTTTAAGCTTGATATAATACCATCCGGAAAAATTCTCAATCTGTATATCAGTTACAATACAAAGTTGTTTACAAATCAGAGAATGAACGGTTTTTTAAATGAGTTTATAAATCTGCTCAAACTTACGGTTGAAAAACCGGACGGGTATTTAACACAATACGGCGACTGGAAGGATATTCCGAATACTGAAATACAATCTGAATCAAAAACTGAATTAAAATCTAAAACTGAAATCAAAATGAATTCAATGCCTGTAAACGTGTGCGCATCTTTTATTATTGAACCGGTAAAGCAATACATGGAATACTGGAGCAATGAATTTGAGCTCAACGTAAACGTTGAATTCACACCTTATAATCAGGTCTTTCAGCAATTGCTGAATCCCGGAAGCATTCTTCACGGAAGCAAAGGATTGAACATTTTGTTCATAAGAATTGAAGACTGGCTGAGAGATCATAAAGATAAGTCAACAGCAGAACAGATTGTATTTTTAGATAAGACATTTGATGAATTCAAAATAGTTATGCAGGATTTCAGAAAAAGATCATTCATACCGCTGCTGACAGGTATTGTACCTGTGTATTCTACGATTATTGAAACTGAAGTTAAAAATAAGATTGAGAATCTGAATAATGAGCTCGGGTTATTTTTATCAGAACTGCCTTCTACACAATTGCTTGATCTGAGTAAAGTTGCCGCGCTGTATGATGTTGAGGAAATTTACGATGCAAAATCAGATGAACTCGGACACATACCTTTTATGCAGGAATATTACGCAGCCATTGGAACTTACCTTATACGAAAAGTAAGCGCCTTAATAAATCCCGGATATAAAGTCATTGCACTCGACTGCGATAACACTCTGTGGAAAGGTGTCTGCGGGGAAGCCGGAGCACTTAATGTAATGATAGATGAAAATTATATTCAGCTGCAGGAGTTTTTTATAGAAAAATATAACGAAGGATTCCTTATTGCATTATGCAGCAAGAACAATGAAGAAGATGTCTGGGAAGTATTCAGCAAGCATCCGGAAATGAAATTAAAGCGTGAGCATATAGCAGCTCACCGTATTAACTGGAAACCGAAGCACGATAATCTGAAAGAGATCGCGAAGGAATTAAATCTCGGATTGAACAGTATAGTCTTTCTGGATGACAGTGAATTTGAAACAGAGCAGGTATCCATGAATTGTCCTGATGTTCTTGCTTTAACTTTACCGGAAGATCCGGATGAATTCAGAAGTTTTCTCGATCATATCTGGGCTTTTGACTATTTCAGGATAACGGATGAAGACAGGAAAAGGAATGAAATGTATAGAGTTGAAAAACAGAGGAAGGAAGAGGAAAATAAATTCGGTACGCTGGAAGATTATCTGAAGTCACTTGAAATAAAGGTTGATGTCCGTACTCTGGAAATGAAAGATCTTGAGCGTGCAGTTCAGCTTACATTAAGAACCAATCAGTTCAATTTAAACGGTATTCGAAAAACACCTGAGGAAATTGCAAAATTAATCGGTGATGAAAAATCGATTAACTGGATTATTGAAGTTAAGGACCGCTTCGGGGATTATGGTATAGTGGGATTAGTGCTGGGTAAAGTAACTGATAATGTTTTAGTTATAGAAACTTTTCTTTTAAGCTGCAGAGTATTGGGAAGAAATGTAGAAGGAATAATACTATCTGAATTACAAAACTATTGTACGGCTAATGGATTAGATACAATCACTGCTTTGTTTGAGCCGACACCTAAGAACAAGCCGTTTCAGGAGTTCTTAGAAAAATCAGAATGGCAATCTGATCCTGAAACAAATAAGAAATTTATATTTTTAAAATCAACAAACCATGTAATGGCTTGATGTATGGAGAATAAGAAGATAAATAAAACTCTCAAAGGCAAAACCGGCAAGGAATTACTCAGTTTAATAGATTCTAAAGTTGGGAATTCTGAGGACTTGAAAACATCCGCTCCGGTAGGTGATACGGAAATTATCTTGTTCAGCATCTGGAAAGATCTATTGGGCAATAATGATTTTGGCGTTGATGATGATTTTTTTCAAATCGGGGGCAACAGCATAAAAGCTATTCAGCTCCTTTCAAGGATATCATCACACTTTCAGATTAATCCGGAAATTACTGATATATTCTTTCATCCTACCATTTCACAATTAGCAATTCATATAATTGACAGGCAAGCCGTACGTCCGGATGATCAATATTTGATTAAGAAACAGGGGAGTCCATTTTTTATTCCTTTGTCATTTGGTCAGGAGCGCTTATTGTTCATACATAAATTGAGAGGCAGCGTTCAATATCATCTTCCTGAAGTTATCAGATTAAAAGGAGATTTGGATATAAAAGCCTTAACTTTTGCTTTTCAGGAAATAGTCAGCAGACATGAGGTTCTCAGAACAGTTTATCTTGAACAAGAGGGAGTTGCTTATCAGAATGTTAAAAAAGCAGATGACTGGAATTTAGGAATTACCAATGGTTCGGTATACAAAAAAGATAAAAGGGGTTTAAAAAAATATATAAAGAAATTGATCAACGCTCCTTTCGATCTGTCGGAAGATTATATGCTGCGTGCTGATCTAATCACACTGGATGCAGGAAATAATTTATTAGTGGTCACCATGCATCATATTGCTTCTGACGGCTGGTCGATTTCCGTTTTAGTAAAAGAAATCATTGAGCTTTATAATTCACATAGGGAGAACAGACCTTTTCAGCTACCGCCTCTGCAGATTCAGTATCAGGATTATGCGATATGGCAGCGTAAACGTATGCAGGGAGATGTATTGGAAAAAAAGATTTCTTATTGGAGAGAGAAGCTGAAAGGATTAACCACACTTCAATTACCTACAGATTTTTCCAGACCCGCAGTGCAAAGCATACGCGGAGATGTTGAGGAATTCAGTATTGAAAAAGAACTGAGTGAAAAATTAAAATCCCTGAGTCAGAAAAACGGCGTCACTCTTTTCATGACTTTACTAACTGCTTTCAAGGTATTGCTACACCGTTACAGTGGTCAGGATGATATTTGTATCGGAACACCAATAGCAAACAGGACTCATCAGGAAACCGAATCACTAATAGGATTATTTATAAATACTTTGCCATTACGAAGTGATCTGAGTGATGATCCTTCTTTTACAAAATTACTGGAACAGGTAAAAAATACTACTGTAGAGGCATATTCAAACCAGGATACACCGTTCGAAAAGATAGTTGAGGCAGTCGTGAAGGAAAGAGACATGAGCCGGAATCCAATCTTTCAAGTGATGCTTGCACTACAAGATAGGACTGAAGTACCGGATCTTCTTACAGGCGGACTTAAACTTTCTATAGAGGACAAAGAACTAAGCACTTCTCAGTTAGATATAATCTGTCATATTACAGAAACTGATTCTGGCTTAAAAGGATCAGTTGAATATTGCACAGACTTGTATACACGAAAGACCATCTGCCGGATGATGAATCATTACAAGGAGCTGTTGAATTCTATAGTAAAGGATCCGGAGCAAAGAATCGGAGCTTTGCATATGCTGAAACAATCCGAGGAGCGTAAACTGCTGAGGGAGTTTAACAACACAAAGGTAAAGTATCCGAAGAATAAAACTATTATAGATTTATTTGAAGATCACGTAAGGAAAAACCCGGATTCAACGGCAGTTAAATTTGTGAATGAGCGGATAACTTACAGGGAGCTGAATGAACGTTCAAACAAAATTGCACATTTCTTAAAGAGTAAAGGAGTAAAAGAAGATACTCTGATTCCGATATGCCTGGAAAGATGCATAGAGATGATTACAGGGATTTTGGGAATATTAAAAGCCGGCGGGGCTTATGTGCCTGTAGATCCTGAATATCCGGAAGAAAGAATAAGATTTATTCTGGAAGATACGGGAGCTTCATTAATTATAAGCAACAAAGACAGTGCAGCAAAGTTGCCGGTATCAGAAGATTATAAAGTCATAGTCTTAGATAAAGAGCAGTCATTATTTAATGAACAGCCAACTGAAAATTTATACAAAAATATAAAACCGCAACAGCTTGCTTATGTAATATATACTTCAGGATCAACCGGTCAGCCGAAAGGCGTTATGAATGAACACGGAGGATTATTCAATCGTTTAAACTGGGCTCAGGATTATTTCAAATTAACCGCTGAAGATTCAGTCCTGCAAAAGACAACATTTTGTTTTGATGTATCTGTATGGGAACTCCTGTGGCCATTGATTGCAGGATCAAGATTGGTATTTGCAAGACCCGGAGGTCACAAAGATACGTCGTATTTGAAATCCATTATTGAAAGAGAACGAATAACTATGGTTCATTTCGTTCCTTCCATGTTAAGTATATTTTTATCCGAACTTCAGCATGGAGAATGCAGCGGACTTAAAAAAGTCTTGTGCAGCGGTGAAGCTTTAAAGCAATCAAATGTGGATTCATTTGTAAAAAAACTTCCCGTGGCTGAATTGCATAACCTTTATGGTCCAACTGAAGCTGCAATTGATGTGACTTACTGGAGTTTATGGAATAAAGCTGAGGATATAGAAGTTGTCCCGATTGGCAAACCGGTTTCAAATACCTCGATTTACATTTTGGATAACCGGAATGGATTAGTACCATTAGGCGGTGTTGGTCAAATACATATTGGCGGGATTCAGGTAGCCCGCGGCTATTTGAACCGTCCTGATCTGACAGAGAAGAATTTTGTTAAAGATCCGTTCAGTAAAAAGCGGGCATCAAGGATGTACAGGACAGGAGATTTAGGGAGATGGCTGTCTGATGGAAACATTGAGTACATTGGCAGAATGGATGAGCAGGTAAAAATAAGAGGTTACCGGATAGAGTTAGGAGAAATAGAAAATGTATTGCAACAAAGTGAATTGGTAAGTCAGGCGGTTGTGCTGGCGCGTGAGGATAAAGAAGGTAACAGGAGATTGACGGGGTATGTTGTTCCAAAAGGAGTTTTTAATAAAGAAGCTTTAGTATCATTCCTTCGAGGCAGACTTCCTGAATATATGGTACCTGCTTTATGGGTTGAACTGGATAATTTACCATTATTACCAAATGGTAAGACAGACAGGAATGCTTTACCCGACCCCGAAGCCAGCGAACTTTTAAGAAATGAATATGTAGCACCTCGCAATGAGAAGGAAGTAAAGATAGCAGCTATCTGGAAAAAGATTCTTAATGTTGATCGTGTCGGAATAAATGATAATTTTTTTGAGCTTGGTGGAGATTCGATAAAAGTTATAAGAGTTGTGCATGAATTAAGAAATTTGTTTGACAGGGAGATAGATGTCTTTGATATTTACCGATCAAGCACTCTATATGAATTAATATCATTAATTGAAAAAAGTCCAGCACTTGAAAGTGATTCGAACGTGATTTATAATTCTGTCGAAGAAGAAATTGAGCATCTTAAAAATGTGTTGCTGCCGTCAATTCCTTACAGAGATAAGATTGAAGATATTTATCCAATGAGTGATATTCAAAGCGGGATGGTTTTTGCTTCACTGGTAAATTCTGAGATGGCAATATATCATGATCAGTTTGTATATAAGATTTCTCCAAAAATTGATATTTCAGTATTCAAAAAGGCATTAAGCCTTATGGTAAAAAAGCACAGCATATTGAGAACAGCTTTTGATATGGATGCTTACACCGAAGGAATACAGATAGTTTACAAAGACGTTCCTGTTAAAGTAGATCATTATGAATTACAGGGATCGACTGAGCAGGAAGCAAGAAGTTTTATTAATGAATTTCTCCGGAAAGAACGATCTGTTCCTTTTGAAATCAATAAAGCGCCGTTGTGGCGGGCAAGTTTGATCTATTTGAAAAATCAAACCATATTTTTATTTCAGTTTCATCATGCAATTTTAGACGGGTGGAGTGTCGCTACATTCAGTACAGAGCTTAACAATCTTTATCTGAATCTAATAGCTCAGCCGGAACAGGATTCGATACAGCCATTGATGTGTTCATACAAGGATTTTGTAATCGAGAGCATCGCAGAAAAAAAGAGCGATGTGAACAAGGATTTTTGGTTAAATGAAATGTCAGATTATAAAAGGTTAGATATTTTTACCAATGAGCCAAATATTCAAAGATTAAATAAAATATATGATGAAGAAATTCTGGAAATTTTATACTTACGGACGAAGCAGGACGGTCTGACTATTAAGGGATTATTTTTCGCAGCATACCTATATTCATTGAGTTTACTTACACATGAAGACGAGCTGACTGTTGGATTTGTGACCAATAACAGACCTTTCAAAGAAGACGGTGATAAGGTACTTGGTTGTTTTTTGAACACAATTCCTTTTAGATTTAAGCGTGAATCGAATTTTACATGGAAATCCTACTTTGAGAGTATAGAAAATAAAATCAGAGAGCTGAAAAGAAGAGAAAGAACAACCCTGCTGGAGATAACCAAAATTACGGGAGAGAAGGCGAAAAATGATAATCCTTTTTTTGATGCCTTATTTAATTTTGTAAATTTCCATGTATATGAGAACCTAGAAAGAGGTCTTTCTGAATTAGATCAAGCAGGTATTTTAAAGAATGAAAAAAATCAGGGTGAATTTTTAGGTTATGAATTAACAAATACTTATTTAGATTTCTCTGCACGCATTGCAGGAAGGATAATAAGCACTGATTTTTCACTCAGAAAAAATCTGAAATCAGGAAAGAATCTGAAAGATCTGTCCGGATATTTTGAAAAGGTAATTAATTGTTATCTTGAAAACTATAACGAGACGATAAACACCAAAGACATTATACCGGCTCAAGAGCTTAATCAGTTGATACTTGAGTTTAATAATACAGCAGCTCCATATCCAAAAGACAGGACGATCACAGATTTATTTGAAGAGCAAGTATTGATGACTCCGGAGAATACGGCTCTGGTGTTTGAGAATGAAAGTTTAACATATAAAGATCTAAATGAGCGTTCTAATCAGTTAGCTCATTATCTGCTGAAGAAGGGAATAAAAGCTGAGACCTTGGTTCCTATATGTATTGAACGAAGCATAAATATGATAATTGGAATTCTTGGTATTTTAAAAGCGGGAGCCGCCTATGTTCCAATTGATCCTGAATATCCGGAAGAGCGGATTAAATATATGATTGAGGATTCAGAAGCATTTGTATTCATAAGCAACAAAAAGAACAAATCAAAATTACCGGATGTAAAAAATATTGACATTATAGATTTAGACCGGGACAAGTCAAAGATTTACAAACAATCTACTGATAATTTAGAGAAGCCGGTTAAACCGGGTCATCTGGCTTATGTGATATACACATCCGGTTCGACGGGCAGACCTAAAGGTGTGATGATTGAACATACAAGTGTTGTAAATTTAATTACATGGCACAATAAGGCATACAATGTATCAGAGAAGAGCAGGTCCACATCAATGTCCGGAGTAGGATTCGATGCATTCGGATGGGAGGTCTGGCCATATTTATGCAGGGGTGCATCTGTAACAATAATAGACGATGATACACGATTATCAGCAACAGCATTATTACAATTATTTAATTATAACGAGATAACACATTGTTTCATGCACACGGCACTGGTGCAGGAATTTGTAAATCTGTCTCGTCAAAAAGTAAAATCCCTGCAGTATTTGTTGACCGGGGGAGATAAATTAACCGGCGTATCCTTAGAGGGAGAGTCATACAAATTAATTAACAATTACGGACCAACCGAGAATACGGTAGTTACCAGTTATTATGAACTGGCAGGAACGAAACCACATATAAATCCGCCAATCGGAAAACCCATTTCCAACAATGTTGTATATATACTTGATAGAAATAACAGCATAGTTCCTTTGGGAGTATCGGGAGAGATATGTATAGGCGGAGCAGGTTTAGCCAGAGGATATTTGAACCGCCGGGAGCTTACAGCGGAAAAGTTTATGCATAATCCTTTTAGCGAGGATTTATCATCAAGATTGTACAAAACAGGAGATCTGGGACGATGGCTGCCTGACGGTAATATAGAGTATTTAGGCAGGACTGATGATCAGATAAAGATAAAAGGATACAGGATTGAGTTAGGCGAGATAGAGAGTGTGGTTCAGGAGAGTGAAAGGGTACACAGCTCAGTAGTGCTTGCGAAAGAAGATTCAGGAGGTAACAAGAGGCTTGTCGGTTATATAGTACCAAAAGAAGATTATGACAGAGAAGCAATGCTGTCATATCTCCGAAGCAGACTTCCCGGGTATATGGTACCGGTATTGTGGGTTGAACTTGAGAGCATACCGTTAACTCCGAATGGAAAGATAGATAGGGATGCATTACCTGATCCGGATGCAAATCAACTTATCAGAAATGAGTATGTAGCTCCGCACAATGAGATTGAAACCGGGCTGGCAGAGATCTGGAAAAACCTTCTTAATGTAGACCGGGTGGGAATTTTTGACAATTTTTTTGAATTAGGCGGTGATTCCATCATATCAATACAGGCAGTGAGCCGTGCACGGCGTAAAGGGTATGAACTGAAACCCAGAGATATTTTTATTCATCAGACAATAAACAGTTTGTCTGCTGCAATTTCAGAACGTTTACTTACCGCGGAAACGGGAGAGCAGGGTATGTTAACCGGTTTATGCGAATTGCTTCCGATTCAGCAATGGTATTTTGAAGGAGCCGGTGTTGATATTTCTCATTTTAACCAGAGCGTTTTATTATCAATAGATAAATGTGTAACACCTGAGACTTTAGGCGAGGCAGTTGAGCAATTAACAGCTCATCATGATGCATTACGTTTTAAATATAATAAAACTGACGGAAACTGGAGTCAGGAATATGGTTCAAATACTTTAAATCTGATCACAGTTGATTTACGTCCAACTTCAGGCAGTTTGTTGGAAAATATGATCAATAAACATGCAGATATTTACCAGCGAAGTCTGAATATAGAAAAGGGAGAGCTTGTAAAATTTGTATTGCTTCAAACACCGGAGTTTGAATTACAAAACAGGTTATTGATTGTAATCCATCATTTAGCTGTAGACGGTGTTTCCTGGAGAATACTATTAGATGATCTTGAATTGCTGCTGACAGAGCTTCAAAAGAATACAAAACCTGATCTTGGTTATAAGACCGGTTCTTACCGCCAATGGTATGAGGCATTGAAGCAGTATGGTGAGAGTAAGAGAGTATTATCACAAATCCCTTATTGGGAAAGGTTAGAGAGCATCAATGAACCATTGCCGGCAGACAAAAAATACACGGGGATTGTCAGAGTAAAAGATATAAAAACTCACACTGTACGTCTGGACTCAGATCAAACACAGTTGTTATTACAGGAAGTAC
The DNA here is from genome assembly GCA_964399995.1 of uncultured Ignavibacteriaceae bacterium. Classification (GTDB taxonomy): domain Bacteria; phylum Bacteroidota; class Ignavibacteria; order Tepidaquicellales; family Tepidaquicellaceae; genus JAGPCH01. The sequence continues at coordinate 81,547 of CAYNTN010000001.1, read as the reverse complement.
CTGGAGTCTATCATACCGAGATAAATGATATATTGCTGTCCGCACTTGCATCAACACTTTTTGAGTGGGGAGGTAAGGAAAGAGTAATTATAGGATTGGAAGGTCACGGGCGGGAAAGCATTTCAAAAATTGTAGATACAAGCAGGACAGTAGGCTGGTTCACAAATTTATATCCGGTATTGCTTCAGTCATCTTCAGCCAGGGACATTCCGGCTTCAATCAAATCAGTGAAGGAGCAATTACGCTGTGTGCCAGATAAAGGTCTTGGATACGGAGTTTTGAAATATATAAACAATAATAAAAAATTAAACAATAAAATCGTTTGGGATATAGTATTTAATTATTTAGGTCAGGCAGATAATTCATTCAGCAACAGTAAATGGTTTTCAGTTTCAGATGAATTAAGCGGTTCAAATTCAAGTGAGGAAAATCCTGCAAGATATCTTCTTTCAATAGACAGCATGACAAAAGGTGGAGAGCTAATATTGAACTGGAGCTATAGCAATCTGCATTATGAAAAGGAAACGATAGAGGATCTGGCTGAAAGATATAAGTCAAATCTTGTATCCCACATATCGCATTGCATAGAGCAGCAAAAAACCGGTTCTGTATACACACCGTCGGATTACGGACTTACCCCCGAGATTAGTAATGAGGAACTGGATAAGTTTCTTGACGAGTCATTCAAAGGTTCCCCAAGAAGAAAAACTGTTGAAGGATTGTACCGTTTAAGCGCTTTACAGCATGGAATGTTGTTTCATGCACTTTATGATTCAAAAGCAGGAGCTTATACGGAGCAGTTAAGTTGTGATCTTATTGGTCCGGATCCTGACCTTATTATTAAGAGCTGGAACTATTTATTAAAACGTCACAGCAGTCTAAGGAGCGGTTTTTACTATGATGCATTTAGTATACCGGTACAGTGTATTTACCGTGAGGCAGAGTTGCCCGTTACAATTTTGGATTACCGTGCTATGGATAAAACTCAGCAGTCTTTTGCAATAAAGAAATATGAAGAAGCAGACAGGCATGGAGGGTTTGATTTTACATTGGTTCCTTTGATGAGAATCGGATTGATACGCATGAGTGATGATCGTTACAGAATGATATGGACATCCCATCATATTTTATTTGACGGATGGTCTATGGCAATACTAATGGGAGAGTTTCTTAGTACATATGAGCTTCTGATGTCAGGTAAGGAAATGCCTTCAGCGGAAGAAGATCGTTATGAAGATTACATCCGTTATTTAGAGCGTCTCGATAAAGAACATGAAGAACAGTACTGGCGTGGATATATGAAAGGCGTCGAGAACAGCACACTACTTCCTTTCATAGGATCAACGGTACAGCGAACAAAAGGAATTGGAGATTATGAATCAGCTTATTTAAATTTAAATAGAGAAATAAGATCAAAAGCCGAACTCTTTGCACAAAGACATCACATAACAATTAACACAGTGTTACAGGGAGTATGGTCATATCTTTTGCACAGCTACACAGGAAGTAATGAAGTAGTATTTGGAATAATAGTTTCCGGTCGTCCGGATGATCTTCCGTCTGTTGAAGAGCGTGTAGGAATGTATATTAACACACTTCCGCTTCATTCAACCATGATGAAAGATCAGTTGATTGTGCACTGGCTAAAGGAATTGCAGCAGCGTCAGGTTTCTTCCCAGCAATATCAATATACATCAATTCCTGAGATTCAGGGGTGGACAGGAATCAGCGGTGATTTATTTGACAGTATGATGATATTTGAGAATTATCCGGTTAGTGAGATTGTAAGATCGAAGGAATGGAGTTTGGAAGTTGAGAATATTAATATACAGGAGCAAACGAATTATCCGTTAACTATCTTAGTAAGCAATACAGAAGAAATAAATATAAACTTCAGCTACAATTCAGAGATATTGAAGCAGAAATATGTAAATGAGATAAGAGATCATTTTGAGAATGTATTAATGCAAATGATTACATGTGAAGAAAAAAGTCTGTGTGATATCGAATTACTTACACAACCGGAGAAGAACAAGTTATTGTCGGAGTTTAATGATACGGAGGTGGATTATCCTAAGGACAGAACTGTAGTAGATTTGTTTGAAGACCGTGTCAGAGAAACCCCTGACAAAACAGCATTAGTATTTGAAGGTGAGCAGATAACATATAAAGAGCTTAATGAGCGGTCAAATCAGATATGCAATTACCTTCAAAGCAAAGGAATAATAAAAGAGACACTTGTACCGATCTGCATAGAAAGAGGCATTAATATGTTGGCAGGAATACTGGGGATATTAAAATCAGGAGGAGCATTTGTACCTATAGATCCGGAATATCCTGAAGACCGGATCAGGTTTATGCTTGAAGATACGGGAGCAAAGATAGTATTAGCCGGTAAAGAGAGCCGGAAAAAATTAACAGACCATACAGGAATTGAAGTTATAGAAATAGATGGAGACAGGTCAGAGATAAAAAATCAATCCACAGATACATTGACAGGAACTTATGATACAAATCAGCTTGCCTATGTTATTTATACTTCGGGCTCGACAGGCAAGCCGAAGGGAGTAATGATAGAGCATGGAAGTTTAGTCAACATAATATTAAGTGTATCGGATGAAGTTGGATTTGATTCCAACTCTGATTTTTTATCCGTCACAACCTTCAGCTTTGACATATGTTATTTAGAATTTTTCATGCCGCTGATAAAGGGCGGTAAATTAATCATAGCAACACGTGAAGCATCAATTGACGGATACAGGTTAGCAGAGAATATTTCAATTCATCGTCCGACACACATGCAGGGTACCCCTTCGACATGGCAATTGTTAATAGATTCGGAATGGCAAAACAAGGAAGAAATAAAAATACTGGTAGGCGGCGAAGCATTAAAAGAGAGTCTTAAGGAACAGCTTACAGGATTAGGCCGGGTATATAATTTATATGGTCCGACAGAGACAACAATCTGGTCAACAATGAAGAAGTTAGAGTCTGATGAGAAAGTATTAATCGGGACACCGATTGCAAATACATATATACAAATTTTAGGCAAAGAGAATCAGCTGGTTCCAATCGGAGTACCGGGTGAGATATGTATAGGCGGAAAGGGATTGGCCCGGGGATATTTAAACAGGGAAGAATTAACAGCTGAAAAATTTATTTCAGATCCATTCAGTAAAGAACCGGGATCAAGAGTTTACAGGACGGGAGATTTAGGGCGTTGGTTAGAAGACGGTAACATAGAGTGTCTGGGAAGAATAGATGAGCAGATAAAACTAAGAGGATATCGAATAGAATTAGGTGAGATAGAGAATGTAATGCAGCAAAGCGGATTGGTACAACAGTCGGTTGTACTGGCAAGAGAGGATAAGGCAGGAAATAAAAGATTAGTGGGATATATAAAACCGGAAGGCTTATTTGATAAACAGACAATCACGGATTACCTGAGAAGCAAGTTACCGGAATACATGATACCGTCAATATGGATGGAGCTGGAGAGTTTTCCATTAACTCCGAACGGCAAGATAGATAAAAAATCTTTACCGGATCCAGATGTAAGTGAAGGGATGATGAGTGAGTATGCTTCGCCACGTAATGAGACAGAATTTATTTTAGCAGAAATATGGCAGAAGTTTTTTGAAACGGAGATCATAGGGATTCAGGATAATTTTTTCGAGCTTGGAGGAAACTCATTGTTAGGTATGAGACTGATATCTGAGATCCGGAAAAAACTTGAAGTCGAGATTTTCATAAAAGATTTATTCATTAATCCCACAATAGCATCATTAGCCGGACACATAGAAACTAAGGTAAAAGGGATAACCCTTCCATTAATAAGGGCAGAGCAAAGACCGGAATACATACCTTTATCATTCAGTCAGGAGCGGTTATGGTTTATAGACCGCCTCGATGGAAGCTTGCAATATCATCTGCCGGCAGTTCTGAGGCTAAAAGGTAATCTTAACAAAGACCATCTGAGCATAGCATTTCAGGAAATAGTCAATCGTCATGAAGTACTCAGAACTGTTTTCCTTGAAAATGAAGGAGGAGCCTATCAGTATGTCGGTGAAAAGGGAAAATGGAATTTAGGAATGGTAGATGGTTCGTTATATAAAGAAGATCCGGAAGGATTAAGAAAATATATAAATCAACTGATCAATGCTCCTTTTGATCTCTCGAAGGACAGTATGCTTCGTGGTGATCTGATCAGACTTGCTGAGGATGACTATTTACTTGTTGTGACGATGCATCATATTGTTTCTGACGGCTGGTCTATTTCAATTTTGGTAAAAGAACTGCTTGAATTATACAGTTCATATTCAGAGAGACGTCCGTTTCAATTACCTCAGCTTCGGATTCAGTATGCAGATTATGCAATCTGGCAGCGCAAGTATCTTCAGGGAGAAGTCTTAGCCAGGCAAATAGATTACTGGAAGGAAAAGCTGGAGGGGTTAAATACGCTTCAGCTGCCTACAGACTATACAAGACCTGCTGTTCAAAGCATTCGCGGCGCTTCGATAGAATTCACTATTGATAAAGAGCTTAGTGAAAAATTGAATATGCTAAGTAAACAGCATGATGTAACCCTGTTCATGACGATACTATCGGCTTTCAAGGTTTTGCTTTACCGTTATAGTGGTCAGGTTGACATTTGCATCGGGACACCAATAGCAAACCGCAGACATCAGGAAGTTGAATCACTCATCGGTTTATTTATCAATACACTGCCGATTCGCAGTGATCTGAGTAATAATCCGACTTTTACTGATCTGCTGAAACAAGTAAAAGATGCTACACTGTCTGCATATTCACATCAGGATGCGCCATTTGAAAAGATAGTTGAGGCAGTAGTGAAAGGAAGAGATATGAGCCGCAATCCAATTTTTCAGGTTATGCTGACATTACAGGATGCTCCTGAAGTTCTTGAACAACTTTCAGACGGGCTTATACTCTCGGAAGAGGGAAATGAAATAACGACTTCCCAGTTAGATATAGTCTGTAACATTACTGAAACTGATTTTGGTTTGAAGGGATTGTTCACATATTGTACAGATCTGTACAGAGGGCAAAGTATTAAGAGGATGATAAATCATTTTAAGGAATTACTGAGCTCAATTATGGCTGATCCGGAAAAAAGGATTGGAGAGTTATCAATGCTGAGCTGTGCCGAGGAGCTTCAATTGCTTAAAGACTTCAACAAGACAGAAATAGATTATTCCCCGTACAGAACTGTAGTAGATTTGTTTGAAGACCGTGTCAGAGAAACCCCTGATAAAACAGCAATAGTATTTGAAGGTGAGCAGATAACTTTTGAAGAGCTTAATGAACGGTCAAATCAGATATGCAATTACCTTCAAAGCAAAGGAATAATAAAAGAGACACTTGTACCGATCTGCATAGAAAGAGGCATTAATATGTTGGCAGGAATACTGGGGATATTAAAATCAGGAGGAGCATTTGTACCTATAGATCCGGAATATCCTGAAGACCGGATCAGGTTTATGCTTGAAGATACGGGAGCAAAGATAGTATTAGCCGGTAAAGAGAGCCGGAAAAAATTAACAGACCATACAGGAATTGAAGTTATAGAAATAGATGGAGACAGGTCAGAGATAAAAAATCAATCCACAGATACATTGACAGGAACTTATGATACAAATCAGCTTGCCTATGTTATTTATACTTCGGGCTCGACAGGCAAGCCGAAGGGAGTAATGATAGAGCATGGAAGTTTAGTCAACATAATATTAAGTGTATCGGATGAAGTTGGATTTGATTCCAACTCTGATTTTTTATCCGTCACAACCTTCAGCTTTGACATATGTTATTTAGAATTTTTCATGCCGCTGATAAAGGGCGGTAAATTAATCATAGCAACACGTGAAGCATCAATTGACGGATACAGGTTAGCAGAGAATATTTCAATTCATCGTCCGACACACATGCAGGGTACCCCTTCGACATGGCAATTGTTAATAGATTCGGAATGGCAAAACAAGGAAGAAATAAAAATACTGGTAGGCGGCGAAGCATTAAAAGAGAGTCTTAAGGAACAGCTTACAGGATTAGGCCGGGTATATAATTTATATGGTCCGACAGAGACAACAATCTGGTCAACAATGAAGAAGTTAGAGTCTGATGAGAAAGTATTAATCGGGACACCGATTGCAAATACATATATACAAATTTTAGGCAAAGAGAATCAGCTGGTTCCAATCGGAGTACCGGGTGAGATATGTATAGGCGGAAAGGGATTGGCCCGGGGATATTTAAACAGGGAAGAATTAACAGCTGAAAAATTTATTTCAGATCCATTCAGTAAAGAACCGGGATCAAGAGTTTACAGGACGGGAGATTTAGGGCGTTGGTTAGAAGACGGTAACATAGAGTGTCTGGGAAGAATAGATGAGCAGATAAAACTAAGAGGATATCGAATAGAATTAGGTGAGATAGAGAATGTAATGCAGCAAAGCGGATTGGTACAACAGTCGGTTGTACTGGCAAGAGAGGATAAGGCAGGAAATAAAAGATTAGTGGGATATATAAAACCGGAAGGCTTATTTGATAAACAGACAATCACGGATTACCTGAGAAGCAAGTTACCGGAATACATGATACCGTCAATATGGATGGAGCTGGAGAGTTTTCCATTAACTCCGAACGGCAAGATAGATAAAAAATCTTTACCGGATCCAGATGTAAGTGAAGGGATGATGAGTGAGTATGCTTCGCCACGTAATGAGACAGAATTTATTTTAGCAGAAATATGGCAGAAGTTTTTTGAAACGGAGATCATAGGGATTCAGGATAATTTTTTCGAGCTTGGAGGAAACTCATTGTTAGGTATGAGACTGATATCTGAGATCCGGAAAAAACTTGAAGTCGAGATTTTCATAAAAGATTTATTCATTAATCCCACAATAGCATCATTAGCCGGACACATAGAAACTAAGGTAAAAGGGATAACCCTTCCATTAATAAGGGCAGAGCAAAGACCGGAATACATACCTTTATCATTCAGTCAGGAGCGGTTATGGTTTATAGACCGCCTCGATGGAAGCTTGCAATATCATCTGCCGGCAGTTCTGAGGCTAAAAGGTAATCTTAACAAAGACCATCTGAGCATAGCATTTCAGGAAATAGTCAATCGTCATGAAGTACTCAGAACTGTTTTCCTTGAAAATGAAGGAGGAGCCTATCAGTATGTCGGTGAAAAGGGAAAATGGAATTTAGGAATGGTAGATGGTTCGTTATATAAAGAAGATCCGGAAGGATTAAGAAAATATATAAATCAACTGATCAATGCTCCTTTTGATCTCTCGAAGGACAGTATGCTTCGTGGTGATCTGATCAGACTTGCTGAGGATGACTATTTACTTGTTGTGACGATGCATCATATTGTTTCTGACGGCTGGTCTATTTCAATTTTGGTAAAAGAACTGCTTGAATTATACAGTTCATATTCAGAGAGACGTCCGTTTCAATTACCTCAGCTTCGGATTCAGTATGCAGATTATGCAATCTGGCAGCGCAAGTATCTTCAGGGAGAAGTCTTAGCCAGGCAAATAGATTACTGGAAGGAAAAGCTGGAGGGGCTAAATACGCTTCAGCTGCCTACAGACTATACAAGACCTGAAACTCAAAGTATCCGCGGCGCTGTAGCTGAATTCAGAATAGATAATGAACTCAAAGAAAAATTAAAATTTCTCAGTCAGCAAAATGGCTCAACTCTGTTTATGACATTGATGTCTGCTTTTCAGATATTGCTTTACCGTTACAGCGGACTGCATGATATTTGTGTAGGTACTCCTGTAGTAAACCGTAGACATCAGGAAGTTGAATCACTCATCGGTTTATTTATCAATACACTGCCGATACGCAGTGATCTTAGTAATAATCCGACTTTTACTGAACTGCTGAAACAAGTAAAGGATACTACACTGTCTGCATATTTACATCAGGATGCTCCATTTGAAAAGATAGTTGAGGCGGTAGTGAAAGGAAGAGACATGAGCCGCAATCCAATTTTTCAGGTTATGCTGACATTACAGAATCCACCTGAATCCCTGGATCAAAGTTTAGAAGATCTTATGATTTCTACGGAAGAAAGTGAATATTCAGCTTCTCAGTTAGATATAATCTGTAACATTACTGAAACTGATTTTGGTTTGGATGGATCGGTTCTATATTGCAGTGACCTGTATGATAAGAAAACAATTATCAGAATGATGAGTCACTTTCAGGAGTTATTAAGCTCAATTGTTATTGATCCGGAGCAAAGAATCGGAGAGTTATCAATGCTGAGCCGTGCCGAGGAGCATCAATTGCTGAAAGAGTTTAATCACACTGCAGTTAACTATCGGACGGATAAAACAATTATAGATTTGATAGAAGAACAGGTAATTAAAACTCCTGATAGCGTTGCGGTTATTTTCGAAAAGGAGCAATTGACATTCAAGGAACTAAATGAACGTTCAAATCAATTAGCTAATTTCCTGATCAGTAAAGGAGTAAAACAAGAAACGTTAATACCTGTCTGTATAAGCAATAGTCCGGAAATGTTAGTGGGGATACTCGGTGTACTAAAATCTGGATGTGCTTATGTTCCTGTTGACCCTGAATTTCCTCAGGACAGAATAAAATATTTGGTTCTCGATACAGATGCTGAAATTTTATTATGCAGCAATTCTGCAAAAAGTAAGGTAAGCTTTTTGGAGAATGCTGACATTATCAATATAAACAGTGACTGGAAATATATTGGCGAACATTCTGCAGATAACTTAGCAATTGATATCAGACCAAATCAATTAGCTTATGTGATTTATACTTCAGGTTCTACAGGAAAACCTAAAGGAGTAATGATTGAACACAGCAGCCTGGTAAATTATTTAGTGAACAGCAAAACCAAATACATTTCAGATGAACCAGGAACTACCGGAAGTTTCATTCACCTTCCATACACTTTTGATGCCTCTTTAACAGCTTTGTTTATGCCTTTATTGAACGGTAAACCAGAAGTTATTGGCATTAAAGAATCGTTTAATGTATTTGAAGACGAGAGTTTCGAAAAGTTCGCACCTTATGATTTTATTAAAATCACTCCATCGCATCTTGAGCTGTTAAAATCAAAGATGAAAACATCTACAGGCAGTCTGATTACGAAGAAATTGATTATAGGCGGAGAAGAATTGAAGAAGGTTCAATTAAATTATCTGATTGACCAGGGGATGGATGTGGAAATTATAAATGAATACGGACCTACAGAGGCAACTATCGGATGCAGCACCTACTCGTTTAATACTTTATATGATATTGACAGAATAAATAGCAACATTCCTATAGGGAAACCCATAGACAATTTCCATATATATATATTGGGAGAGCACAACGAATTGTTACCTGTCGGGATTGCCGGAGAGCTTTGCATTAGCGGTGCTGGTTTGGCGCGCGGGTATTTAAAACGTGATGATTTAACCAATGAGAAATTTATCTCAGTGAATTTCCTGAACGAACCGGGAGTAAGACTATACAAGACCGGTGACATTGCCCGCTGGCTGGATAATGGTAACATAGAATACTTAGGCAGAAAAGATGAACAGGTAAAGATCAGGGGATACAGAATTGAATTAGGAGAGATCGAAAGTTCGATACTGGAAAGCAAGTTAGTGAAGACAGCTGTGGTTCTTGCAAAAGAGAATAAAGAAGGAGGAAAGAGTCTTGTAGCTAATGTTGTACCCAATGAAAATTTTGACAAAGAAAACTTAATTAGTTATCTGAAGAATATGCTCCCCGAGTATATGATCCCGCTTCAGTGGGTTGAACTGGAGAGCATTCCATTAACTGCAAACGGGAAAATCGATAAGAGTGCATTGCTGAAATTTGATTTGACGGAAATGTCAAACAAATCATTTGTTTCTCCCCGTAATGATTTTGAAACAGCAATGGCGGAAATATGGCAGGATTTACTGGATGTTGAAACTGTTGGTATTCACGATAACTTCTTTGAGTTGGGAGGAGACTCTATAATAATCATACAAATTGTCAGCCGTGCAAGGCGAGCCGGATTTGAATTGCAGGTAGCTGATATATTTTCTTACCAGACAATAGCCAGATTATCCTCTTTTATGAATCAAAAAGCGGGATCATCATTGGATACACAAAACGAGCAGGGTTTTTTGGAAGGCTCATGCGGGTTACTGCCCATTCAGCAATGGTTTTTCGAAGGAGCAGATGCTGATATCTCTCATTTTAACCAGAGTGTGATATTAGCAATAGATAAATCTGTAACAACGGATTTGTTAAACAACGCAATAAAGCAGTTAACTGCACATCATGATGCATTGCGTTTTAAATATAATAAAAAGGACGGTCAATGGAATCAGGAATATGGTAGAAATACAGGATCCTTGATCACAGTTGATATACAGTCATCGCCTGAAAATATGATCTCTGATTTGATAAAAGAGCATGCTGATTACTTCCAGCGCAGCCTGGATATAGAGAATGGAGATATTGTAAAGTTTGTATTGCTGCAGACGCCGGTGAGTGAAACTCATAACCGGATATTAATAGTTATCCATCACCTTGCTGTGGATGGTGTCTCATGGCGTATCTTAATTGATGATCTGGAGTTGCTTCTTACAGGACTTCAGACTGAGACAAGGACAGAGCTTGGCAATAAAAGCAGTTCATACAGACAATGGTTTGATGAATTGGAGCAGTATAGTCAAAGCAGCCGGCTATTATCACAGACACGCTACTGGAATCAGGCGGTTAACAGTTACAAGCCTTTAGCAGTTGATAAAGATTACACAGGATCTGTCAGAGTAAAAGATATTGATACCCATACGATGCGTCTTGGTCCGGTTCAAACTCGGTTGTTGATACAGGAAGTACCCCGTGCTTATCATACGGAGATCAATGATATCTTACTTGGAGCACTTGCAATGACACTTTGTGAGTGGGGGGCTACAGATGAGGTGACGATAGGACTGGAAGGTCATGGCAGAGAGAGTATTGCTGAAGGAATTGATACAAGCCGGACTGTAGGATGGTTCACAAGTATTTTTCCGGTTTTGTTAAAATTGGATTCAGAGAGAAAACCTTCTTCTGTTATAAAATCAGTGAAGGAGCAATTGCGTCAGATACCGGATAAGGGATTAGGTTTCGGAGTATTGAAGTATATTAATAAGGACTCATCTTTAATGGGTACATCAGATCCTGACATAGTATTCAATTATCTGGGACAGCTTGACAATGTTGCAGGCAGAGGCAGATTGCTATCAGTGTCAGAAGATTCAAGCGGTGCTGAGTCAGGTGAGGAACATATTGTAAGGCATCATCTGTCTGTTAATGGAATGGTAAATGGAGGAGAACTGATATTGCGCTGGGGTTACAGCAGACTTCATTATAATCAGGAAACAATAAACAAGTTGGTTGAAAGTTATCAATCAAATCTTGAATTACTGATATCTCATTGTGTTGAGCAGCAATCCGGTACAATATATACGCCGTCAGACTACGGTCTGGGTTCAGAGATCAGTTATAAAGAACTGGACAAATTCCTGGAAGTGCAAAATAAAGGAGGTATTTCCGGAAGAGAATCGATTGAAGGAATCTATCGTTTAAGCGGCTTGCAACAGGGAATGCTGTTTCATACAATTTATGATTCACGTACCGGCGTATACATAGTGCAGCTGTGTTGTGAGCTGATAAATCCGGATCCGGATATATTCAGCAAAAGCTGGAGCTATGTATTAAGTCTTCATAGTATATTAAGGAGCGGTTTTTATTATGATGATTTTAGTATTCCGGTTCAGTGTGTTTACCGTGATGCAGAAATGCCAATAACGATTCTGGATTATAGTAATTTAGATGGTGAAGAGCAGACAGCTGCTATAAAGAAATACGAAGAAGCAGAATGGCTTAGAGGTTTTGACTTCAAATCAGCTCCGCTTATGCGCATAGGATTGATTCGTTTAAATGAAGATCGTTATCGAATGCTGTGGACATCACATCATATCTTGTTTGACGGTTGGTCTTTGCACATATTAATAAAAGATTTCTTGAGTGCTTACGAGCGTTTAGCATCGGGTATAGAATTGATGAAAACTGAAGTTGACTGTTATGAAGATTATATAAGGTACATTGAGCGTGCGGACAAAGATAAGCAGGAAGTGTATTGGTGCAATTATATGAAAGGAGTAGAACAATCTACCCTGCTGCCGTTTATAGAAACAACTTCTCAGCGAACAAAGGGAGTGGGTGAATTCGAAACGGTAAATTTAATTCTGGATGAGGAAACAACAGCACAACTGGATTTCTATGCTCAAAGTCATCGTTTGACCATAAACACCGTCATGCAGGGAGTGTGGTCTTATCTTTTACATCGTTATACAGGAAGTAATGATATTGTTTACGGAGTTATAGTATCAGGTCGTCCGGATGATCTTCCGGGAATAGAGCAGCGTGTAGGGCTGTATATAAATACGCTTCCGTTACATTCAACAATGCGGGATGAACAATTGATAGTACAATGGTTACAGGAATTGCAAAGAAATCAGGTTGCTTCACGAAAATATGAGCATACACCATTACATGATATTCAGAGATGGACAGGAATCAACGGTGATCTGTTTGATAGTATATTGGTTTTTGAAAATTATCCTGTTGATGAGATTATAGGATCGAAAGAATGGAAACTGCGGATTCAGAATTTACAATTGAAAGAACATTCGAATTATCCTTTGACAATAGATATACTACAAACCAATCCTGATCAAATTAGTATTCAGTTTTGCTTTAACACTGCATTGCTGAAAAAGGAATATGTTCTGGAAATGCAGAATCATTTTGAGCATGTATTAAAGCAGATAATAAAGAGTGGAGATATCTCTTTGAGTGATTTAGAACTGCTGACAATATCTGAGGAAAACAAGTTATTAGTTGAATTTAATGATACAAAAGCAGACTACCCGGATAATAAGACGGTCATAGATTTAATTGACGTTCAGGCTGCCTTAAAACCTGAAAAAGTAGCCATCGTTTTTGGAGACGTGAATCTGACTTACGGAGCTCTTATTGATCGTGCAAATCAATTTGCACGATACTTACAACTTAACGGAGTTAAAAAAGAGACAATCGTACCGATTTGTCTCGAGCCGGGAATAGATATGATTGTCAGCATGCTTGGCATAATTAAATCAGGCGGAGCTTATGTTCCAATTGATCCTGATTACCCCGAAGAAAGAATTCGTTTCATGCTTGAAGATACAGATGCTGAAAATTTGATTTGCAGTAATTACAGCAATTCGAAAATACCGCATTCCGGAAAAGTAAAGTTCATGAATGTAGATGATGAACGGAAAACAATTGCAAGTCAGTCCGCTGAAAAACTTCAGACCTCAGTTAAACAAGATCAGCTTGCATATATAATTTATACTTCCGGATCTACCGGCAGACCCAAGGGGGTAATGATTGAGCACGGAAGTTTATACAATTATCTGTTGAATGACAAAACAAATTACATCGGGGAAGATCAAGACAGTACGGGAAGTTTTGTACATCTTTCATATACATTTGATGCTTCGATTACAGGAATTTTTATGCCGTTGCTTTCCGGTAAATCGATTGTAATCAGCAGTAAGAAATCAGTTGAAGTTTTTGAAGACAGTAATCTCAAGAAATATGCTCCGTACGATTTCATTAAAATAACGCCATCTCATCTTGAAATGCTTCAGACAAAGATGAGGCTGTCAGATGATTGTTTGCTGACAAAAAAACTGGTAATCGGAGGTGAGGCGCTATTGATGAATGAGCTGAGATATTTTAAAGAGGAAGGGCTGGATATAAAGATAATTAATGAATATGGTCCGACCGAAGCCACTGTTGGCTGCAGTATATTCAGTTTTAATACGGGAGGAAATAATGAAGATTTAAAAAATAATTTACCGATAGGAAAACCTATAGACAATTGCCGGATGTATATACTGGGTAAGAATAATGAATTGCTGCCCGTTGGAATTGCTGGAGAAATTTGTATAGCCGGAGCCGGAATTTCGAGAGGCTATTTGAATTTTCCCGATATTACAAAGGAAAAATTCATAAAAGATCCATTCAATAAAGATGAACCCGGAGCAAGATTATATAAAACCGGTGACATAGGCGCATGGCTACCTGATGGTAATATTGAATATCTGGGAAGGCTTGATGATCAGGTGAAGATAAAAGGATACAGGATAGAGCCTGCTGAGATTGAGTATTTCATATCTTCTGTTGAAGGTGTTAAGAATGCAAAAATTGTTGTATCTGAAAAAGAGCATACTTCAGAAAAAAGATTAAACGCATATGTTCAGGTTGACAGAGAGAAATTACCAATGTTATATAACTATCAGTATTTATTAAGCAAGAATAAGATAGAAAAACAGGATCTGCACACTATGCCAATAGGGCTTCCAATTTTAAGCCACAATCTTAATGAAGTAAAATTCTTATATAAAGAGATCTTTGATGGTCATTGTTATCTGAAACACGGGATTACACTAAAGGAAGACAGCTGTGTTATAGATATAGGAGCGAATGTCGGATTTTTCACTGTTTTTTTAAATTTGTTAAGTGATAATATCAAGGTTTACTCAATTGAGCCGGTGCCTGAAGTTTATAATTTTCTTACCGCTAACAGAGAGTTGTATAACGTAAAAGGGAAATCATTGCAGTATGCGATTTTGGATAAGGAGCAGGAAATAGATTTTACTTATTACCCCGGAGTAAGTATAGTGTCTGGAATTGACAATGATATTAATCAGGTAAAGGAAGTTGTTCGTTCCTATGTAGAAAATTCTGAAGGAGACAAACTTACGCGTGAGGGTATAGATTCAATGCTGGAAGTGAAGCTGGAAAGCGTTAATATTAAATGTAAAGCCAAGACTCTCTCACAAATAATAGATGAGGAAAGTATAGAGAAAATTGATCTTCTGAAAATTGATGTTGAAAATTCGGAACATCTTGTCATTGACGGAATTTTGGAAAAGGATTGGGAAAAGATTGAGAGTATAATAATTGAAGTACATGATACAGAAGGACGTCTGGACAAAATTCAGAAAATTTTAAAGGAAAAAGGTTTTGAGACGTATTGTGAAAAGGAGGAGATGCTGTCGAAGGACGCCATTTTATATAATTTGTTTGCCTTAAGAAACAGTTCGAGAAATGGATTTCGAACAGGTATTAGTGAATTTGGAGAAAACTATAAGTCAAGACTACCGGGATGGTCAGTTCCGTCTGATTTAATAAAAAAAATTAAAGAATATCTGGAAATGAATCTTCCCGGTTATATGATTCCTTCCAATATTATTTTGTTAGATCAGTTTCCTTTAACTTCTAACGGCAAATTAGATAAGAAGGCATTACCGCTCCCGGATACATCAAACGAATCAGAAGTTCCTTTCACAGAACCGGGCAATAAACTCGAAATGGCATTGGCAGAAATCTGGCAGGATTTACTTGATACGGAAAATGTAGGGATTCACGATAACTTTTTTGATCTGGGAGGAGACTCAATTATAATTATTCAGATTGTCAGCCGTGCAAGACGGGCCGGTATAGAGCTCCAGGTAGCTGATATATTTTCTTATCAGACAATTGCAAAGTTGTCGGAATACATTGAGCATAGATCAGGATCTTCTTATACTGTAAAGGGCGAGCAGGGATTATTGAAAGGTCAGAGCGGATTATTGCCAATACAGCAATGGTTTTTAAATCAAAACTTTGAAAACAAATCTTATTACAATCAAAGTGTTTTATTGTCAATCGATAAATCCGTAACTGGTGAAACGTTAAATAAAGCAGTTACTCTTTTAACTTCTCAGCATGATGCTTTACGGTTTAAATATTGCAAAATTGAAGGTCAATGGAGTCAGGAATACTGGTCAAATCAAATTAAAATAGTGGAGTTAGATTTAAGTTCAGAAACCGAAAGTTCACTGGACAGTTCAATCAGAAAACTGAGTGATGAATATCAGCAGAGTCTGAGTATAGAGAAGGGGGATCTTCTGCGAGTTGTATTAATTCAAACACCACTTAGCGAAAAATTTAACAGGATAATGATAATAATTCATCATCTTGTAATTGATGGTGTCTCCTGGCGAATATTACTGGATGATCTTGAGATGATGTTAAACGGATTTCAGACTAATGAAAAAATAAATCCGGGGAATAAAACAAGTTCATACAGAGATTGGTATGAAGCATTGGTAAAATATGGTCAAAGCAACAGACTGTTATCACAAAGCCGGTACTGGGTCCAGGTCATAAATAAATATCAGCCGCTGGTTACGGATAATGACTACGCCGGATCAATCAAAATGGAGAATATTGAAAATCATATGATTCAGCTTGACGCTGAACGAACCCGGCTGTTAATACAGGAAGTACCGCATCTTTACAATACAGAGATAAACGATATACTTCTGAGTGCAATGACAATGACTTTATGTGAGTGGGGGAAAACTGACAGGATAACAATCGGTATGGAAGGACACGGTAGAGAGAATATATCTGAAGACATAGATACAAGCCGGACAGTTGGCTGGTTTACAACTATGTATCCTCTTTTATTGGAGTTACCTCAGGGAAAAGATATTTCCATTATAATCAGGAGTATTAAAGAACAGTTAAGACAGGTACCTGACAAAGGTCTGGGATTCGGTGTATTAAAATACATAAATAAAGATGAAAAATTTACTGCTGCGGATAACTGGAATATAGTATTTAATTATTTAGGTCAATTGGATAATTTATCCGGAAAATTTAAATATTTTACGGGTAAAGCTGAATCTGCCGGGACTGATGTAAACCCGGAGTTTCCGGTTAATGAGAAATTAATAGTTAACAGCCTGATTCAGGAAGGTCAGCTTGTAATAAACTGGAATTTCAGCAGTATTCATTTTAAAGAAGAGTCAATAAAGGAAATTGCTTCGGGATATTTAATTAATTTGAATAAAATAATAAGTCATTGTGCGGAACAGCAGAAATCAGAATCAATACATTCGCCTTCAGATTTTGGTCTCGGTTCAGATATTAGTATTGACGAACTGGATGCGTTTTTAAACGAACAATTATAAGTAAAAAAATGTCTGAAATTAATACCAAATCCAACAAAGGTACAACGCGAAAGGAATCGATAGAAGGATTATACCGGCTCAATGGTTTGCAGCAAGGTATACTTTTTCATGGTCTGTTAGAGCCTGGTACAGGGGTATATATTAATCAGTTAGAGTGTGACTTCAAAGGTCTTAACTTTGAATATTTCAGGAAGAGCTGGAATCACGTATTGAAAGCTCATACAATACTTAGAAGTGTATTTTATCATGATAAGTTAAGTATGCCGGTACAATGCGTATTCAGGGAAGTAAACATGCCAATGGAAGTCATTGATTACACGAATCTAAGTACCGAAGAACAATCCCGGTCAATCAATGAATATTTAGAAACAGACCGAATCAAAGGGTTTGATTTTAGTGTTGCTCCGTTAATGCGGGTGGTTTTGTTTCGACTGGATAATGATCAATACCATATGGTCTGGACTTATCATCACATTTTAATTGACGGATGGTCATTGCCTATTTTAATGAGCGAGTTTTTAAATGCATATGAAATATTGGAATCAGGCAGGGAATTAAAGGATAAGGATCCGGACAGGTTTGAGGATTTTATCAAATATCTTGAGAGATCAGACAAAGAAAAAGAGAGGACATACTGGACGAGCTATCTTAAGAACATTGAATCCGGGGGACGTTTGAGTTTCATTAGCAAAGCAGCTGAGTTGAACAAAATTACCGGTATAAAAAAATCAAGTTTTCTGGATCTAAACACGGAAATCACAAATAAGATACAAAGTTATGCAAAGCGAAACCGTATTACCGTAAATACTGTAATGCAGGGAGTATGGTCTTATTGTCTTCACAGATATACCGGAAATAAGGACATAATATTCGGAGTAATTGTATCAGGCCGTCCTGATGATCTTCCGGGAGTAGAAAACAGAGTTGGTCTATTCATAAATCCCTTACCGCTTCATTCAGAATTAATTGAAAATCAGAAAGTTACACAGTGGCTTCAGGAACTTCAGGAGGATCAGGTAGCTTCCCGAAAATATCAGCACACAACATTGTCTGAAATACAGGACTGGACAGCAATTCAGGGAGATATTTTTGACTGCCTTTTGACTTTTGAAAATTACCCCGTAAGTAAGCTGCTTGCTTCCCGTCAATGGAGCCTGAAGGTGGAGAATGTTCAGACAAGCGACAAAAATAATTACCCGTTAACTATAATTATCTCTATTGCTGATCAGATTAATATAAGGTTTACCTACGATTCTGTTCTTCTTAAAGATGAATACATCAGTAACATCATAAGCCATTTTGAAAATGTACTCCTTCAATTCATTGAAAATGATGAAGCCAAACTCAATGAGATTGAATTTCTTACAAAATCAGAGACACACAAATTGTTGGGTGAGTTCAGCAGAAGCAGTGTTATATATCCCAATGAAAAATCTGTAGTAGATCTGTTTGAAGAACAGGTTATGAAGACACCGGATGCAAATGCAGTTGTATTTAATAATGAAAAACTAACTTATCGTCAGTTAAATGATCGTGCAAATAAGGTGGGACATTATTTGCGCAGCAGAGGTGTTAATGAAAATAGTTTAGTACCTTTATTCGTTGAGAGAGGTCCTTATGCGATCATAGGATTACTGGGAATTCTAAAAGCAGGAGCTGCTTATGTCCCTGTTGATACTGATATCCCCGGAGAGCGGCTTGATTTTATAATCAAAGATACAGGTGCTAAATTAATTCTTTGCAGTTCGGAAACGATTTCAGATATTCGGAATCAAACTGAAATAGAGAAAATTGAGATAGACATTCAGAGTTTGCTGACAGATGAGAAGCCCGCTGATAATTTAAAAACTTCTATTAATCCTTCAGACCTTGCATATGTAATTTACACTTCCGGATCAACCGGTAATCCAAAAGGTGTTATGATAGAACACAAAAGCCTTTTAGATTATGTATTCGGATTAGAGGAAAAGTTACAGATATTTGCCTGCAAAACTTTCGCTCTTGTTTCAACAATTGCAACAGACCTTGGAAATACTGTTATATACAGTTCTTTACTGTCCGGTGGTGAACTCAATTTATTTACAAAAGATGTAACAAGCGATGTCGAAGCACTTCATAAATATTTTGATGAGCATTCAATTGAATGCTTGAAAATTGTTCCGACACACTGGAAGGCAATGCATCAGGGTGAAAAATTATTGCTTCCTTCTAAATTACTTATTTTTGGAGGAGAAGCGCTTCATAAAGAATTAGCAGAGAGCATTAAGTTATCCGGATCAGGCTGCAGGGTGGTAAATCATTATGGACCAACCGAAACTACAATTGGTAAACTACTCCATATTATTGAATCTGACAGGAACTATGATGATACGATTCCGATAGGCAAGCCATTTTCTAACACACGTGTATATATACTTGATAAAGATTTAAAACTATGTCCGGTTGGGATTCCGGGTCAATTATATGTTAGCGGAGACGGAGTCGCAAGAGGATACCTGAACAATGAAGACCTTACAAATCTAAAATTTGTGAGAGATCCGTTTACGAATTCGGGTGAATCAGTAATGTATGCTACCGGAGATTTGGTTAGATATCTTCCGGATGGGAATATAGAATTTATCGGACGGGCTGATAATCAGGTTAAGATTCATGGTTACAGAATAGAGCTTGGTGAAATTGAGAATGCACTTATGCAATGTGAATTTGTTGAGCAGGCAGTTGTTTTGGCTAACGAAGACAAGAGTGGTAACAAGCGCCTGGCAGGATATGTTATACCCCGGGGAAGATTTGACAGAGATGCAGTTTTGTCATGGCTGAAAGAGAGAGTTCCGGATTATATGATACCGTCTATATTAGTTGAGATGGAGTCCTTCCCGTTGACACCAAATGGAAAACTCGACAGGAAATCATTCCCTGATCCGGATGTCACTGAAATGATCACCGCTGAATTTGCAGAACCCCGTAATGAAGCTGAGGAAAAGCTTGCAGAGATCCTGCAGGAATTGTTGGATATAGAGAAGGTTGGCATTCACGATAACTTTTTCGAGCTCGGAGGTGACAGCATAATATCAATACAGTTTGTAAGCCGCGCAAGACGGCTTGGTTATGAATTCTTAATTGGAGATGTATTTACTTATCAAACAATTGCAAGACTTTCTGCATTACTGGAACAAAGGTCTGAAAGTTTATTGGGTGATACAGGTGAACAGGATGTGCTAACCGGACCGTCGGGTTTATTACCAATTCAGCAATGGTATTTTGAAAAAAATCCGAAGGAAGTTTCTCATTTCAACCAATCAATACTGCTGGGAATTGATAAAGGAGTATCAGAATCTATTCTAAAACGGGCAGTTGAACAAATCAAAACACATCACGATGCTCTGAGATTCAAATATTACAAAAAAGACGGAGAATGGCATCAGGCATATGAGAAAGAATCTGAAATCAGCGGAGTTAAAGTTGATGATTTAAGGTCAGTACCTGCTGATAAACTACAGAGCGTTATAACAGAGAAGTCGGAAAGCTATCAGCGAAGTCTTGATATAGAGAAAGGAGAAATCGTCCGTATTGTCTTAATGCTTACGCCGGAAACCGAAAAGCAAAACAGACTGCTCATAATAGTTCATCATCTTGCGATTGACGGTGTGTCATGGCGCATACTTCTTGAAGATCTTGAGTTGCTTATAACCGGTTTAAAGTCCGGGGGAAAAACCGATCTCGGTAAGAAAACCAATTCTTACAAGCAATGGCATGATGCGCTGGAAAAATACGGACAAAGTCAAAGACTGCTTTCACAGAAACATTACTGGAAAAACATAACTGACAATTATAGTCCGGTTAAAACAGATAAAGATTTTGAAGGACTTGTAAAAGCGAAGGATACAAAAGATTATGTGATAAAGATTAATTCTGAAACTACACGTCGTCTGATACAGGATGTAGCAAAAGTTTATCATACTGAAATCAATGATCTGCTTTTAGCAGCTCTTGCAAAAGCTCTGATTGAAAGGAATGGTTCTGATAAAATAATTATCGGAATGGAAGGGCACGGAAGAGAGGATATTGGAGAAGGTGCAGATACAAGCAGAACGATAGGCTGGTTCACAACACATTATCCTGTTTTACTCAAGATTGAAAATCAAAATACTGGTGATTTAATAAAATCGGTGAAAGAACAGATGAGACAAATCCCGGTTAAAGGACTTGGATTCGGAGTTTTAAAATATTTAAATAAAGACGAAGCATTAAAAGATACAGGAAGACCTGACATAATTTTTAATTATCTCGGACAAGCAGATAATGTACTTGGAGCAAGCAAATGGTTTACTCTTGCGGATGAATCACCTGGTTCAGGAAGAAGTGATGAATATTCGATTGATACAAAGATAACGTTGAATGCGATTGTAAAGGGCGGAGAACTCGAATTGAGCTGGACTTACAGTAATCTGCAGTTTGAAGATGATTCAATTAAAAAGCTTGCAGATAATTTCCGGGCAAATCTTGAATTAATAATTTCTCATTTACAGGAGCAGTCAAAGAAGGGAGATCATTATACGCCTTCTGATTTCGGACTTGGACAGAGTATCAGCTATAAGGAACTGGATGAGTTTCTTAACGAAGAGTATTACGGAAAGCCGAGAAAAGAATCGTTTGAAAGTCTGTACAGACTGAGCGGACTTCAGCAGGGAATGCTTTTTCATGGATTGTATGAACATGGTGCAGGCACTTACACGCGTCAGTTCAGCTGTGAAATGATCGGTTTCGACGTTGAGCTGCTTAAGAGAAGCTGGAAAATAATTACGCAGAATCACAGCATTTTCAGAAGTGCATTTTACCATAATTCTTTCGGGATACCTGTGCAGGTCGTATATAAAGAAACAGAGATTCCGGTTGAAGTTTATGATTACAGCAATTTAAATACTGAAGAAAAGATCAAAGCTGTAAATCAGTATGACAGAAAAGAGTATCTGAGAAGTTTTGATTTTAAGAAAGCGCCGCTTATGAGACTTGGTTTACTGAAGCTTGATGATAATCGTTATCACATGATATGGACATGGAATCACATCCTTTTCGATGGATGGTCACTTCCAGTATTGATGGAAGAGTTTTTAATTACATACAAAGCACTGCTTGGAGGTAAAGAGCCGGAGAGGAGGGACATAGATAATTTTGAGGATTACATAAAATATCTTGACAGAATTGACAGAAGCCTGGAAGAAAATTACTGGCGGAATTACATGAAAGGAATGGAAGGCAGTACACTTCTGCCTTTCGTAAGCGATAAATCAGAACTCACAAAAGGTCTTGGTGAGTATAAATCAGTAATTCTGAAAACCGACAAAGATCTTTTGGAAAAAGTACTGAGTTACATTCACACCAACAGAATTACTCTAAATACACTGATGGAAGGAGTTTGGTCATTGCTTCTGCATCATTACACCGGAAGCAAGAATGTATGTTACGGCAAAATTGTATCCGGGAGACCTCACGATTTGAAGGATGTAGAGAAAAAGGTAGGAATGTACATAAATACTCTTCCTCTGCATTCAATCCGGGAAAATTATAAACCGGCTGAAGAGTGGCTTAAAGGAATTCAAGCTCAGCAGATTGAATCCAGCAAATTTCAGTATACAACATTGACTGATATTCAGAGATGGGGGGGAATTAGCGGGGATTTTTTTGATAGTTTGATAATATTTGAAAATTATCCCGTCAGTAAGGTATTGAATTTTGAGGATTCAAGTTTAAGGATTGAGAACACAAACCTGATTGAGCACAATAATTATCCATTAACACTCACAATTACCGGTGAAGATAATCTCAGTATTGAGTTTAAATATAATTCAAGGTTGCTGAAGGAAGTATATGTAAGAGAGATATCGGATCACTTTAAATATGTTTTGACACAGATTGTGGAATCAGATGGAATCATAATTAAAGATATTAAATTGTTGACGGAGCAAAATGAACATAAGCTGCTGGTTGAGTTTAATCCGGCTTATGCCGATTTTCCGAATGATAAGACTATTGTTGATCTATTTGAAGCTCAGGTGTCAATAACTCCTGATAATATTGCCATAGTTTTTGAAAATAAAAATCTTACTTACAAAGAGCTGAATGAACATTCAAATCAGTTAGCACGATACCTGATTTCCAGAGGAGTAAGACCGGGAGATTTAGTACCAATATGTATAGAAAGAGGGATAGAGATGATAATAGGAATTATTGGTATATTAAAAGCCGGTGGAGCATATGTACCAATAGATCCTGAATATCCTCACGAACGAATACAATTCATGTTAGAGGATACCGGCGCTTTTGTCATAGTAAGCAGCAATGAGAGCGAAGCACGACTACACTCATCGAAAGAACCAGACATCATAAGAATTGACGGTGATTGGTCTAAGATTACCGAATTGAATTGTGAGAATCTGAGATTGCCAATCAGACCCGGGGATTTGTGTTATGTAATTTATACTTCAGGTTCAACAGGCAGACCCAAAGCTGTAATGATTGAGCATTATAATTTAGTCAGTTTGTTCAAGGCTCAACCCCAGCTTTTTGATTTTAACGAAAAAGATGTTTGGACAATGTTTCATTCCTTTTGTTTTGATTTTTCAGTCTGGGAGATGTATGGTGCATTATTATTCGGAGCAAGGCTTGTTATAGTTCCGAGAGATGCCACTAAGGATGTTTTGCTTTTTTCTGAAATAATACTATCAGAAAAAGTAACAATTCTGAATCAGACACCGTCTTCATTTTATGTTTTGCAGGATGAAATTGTCTCAAAAAAAGAATCTGTGCAGGTACGTTATGTAATATTTGGAGGAGAGGCGTTGAATCCTTCTAAATTGCGTCCATGGAAACTAGCATATCCTGACTGCAGATTAATTAATATGTATGGCATAACTGAAACAACAGTTCATGTGACTTACCAGGAGATCGATTATGAGCTAACGAAAGAAAGCAGAAGCTTAATAGGAAAACCAATACCAACATTATCGGCATATATATTAGATTACGACAGGAATTTAAGTCCAATTGGAGTAACAGGAGAGTTATATATTGGAGGTGCGGGTTTATCCAGAGGTTATTTAAATAATTCAGAGCTTACAGCTGAGAGGTTTGTCAATAATCCATTTCTTAAGAACGGACACGGAAGATTGTATAAAACGGGAGATTTAGGACGGTGGATGCCTGATGGTAGCATTGAATATTTAGGCAGAGCAGATGATCAGGTTAAAATAAGAGGTTACCGTATTGAGCTTGGCGAGATCGAGAACGTTTTGTTGCAGTGTGAACTGGTTAAACAATCAGTCGTGCTCACAAGTGAAGACACTCAGGGTAATAAATGCCTTGTAGGTTATGTAGTGCCCGACCGGATCTTTGACAAAGAGGCAGTGGAGTCTTTTTTGAGAACAAGGTTACCGGAATATATGATACCTTCATTGTGGGTAGAACTTGAAAATCTACCATTAACTGAAAATGGAAAGGTAGATAAAAAGGCTTTACAAGATTCTGATTTCACTTACAGAACAAGCCTTTCATATGAAGTACCCCGAACTGAAACTGAAATAAAGCTGGCAGCAATCTGGAAAGAAGTGTTAGGTGTAGAGCAGATAGGAATACATAATAGCTTCTTCGAACTTGGAGGAAACTCTCTATTGGCAATGCGTGCACTATCCCTGATACGTAGAGAACTAGAACTTGAAATAAGTATCAAAGATCTTTTCAATAACCCCACGATCGCAGAATTAGCACGGCATTTTGAAGTTCAAATCAAGGTATTACCCTTACCGGCTATTCCTGTTCAGCCAAGACCGGTTCGAGTTCCGTTATCCTTCAGTCAGGAACGTTTGTGGTTCATTGATCAGCTTGAAGGAAGCAAGCAGTATCACGTACCCGCAGTTCTCAGATTGAAAGGTAAGCTTAACGAAGAAGCATTAGAGCACTCGATAAAAGCAGTTATAAACCGTCATGAAATTCTCAGGACAGTAATACTTCAGCATGAAGGTCAGCCCTATCAGTTCATAAAAAATGAAAATGAATTTACTTTAAGCAAGAAAGACGGCACAGAATTCAGAGATGATCCTGAATTTCAGCATAAGTATATACTTAGTGAGATCAGAAAGCCATTTGATTTGTCAAGGGATAACATGATCAGGACTGAACTAATTACTCTGGGTGATGACGATTATATTCTTGTTGTATGCATGCATCACATTGCCTCTGATGCATGGTCAATGTCGATAATAGTAAAAGAGTTTACGGAGTTATATAAATCATATATTGAAGACCGTCCGGCTTTACTGGAACCGCTTCAGATTCAGTATGCAGATTATGCAATTTGGCAGAGGAATTATTTACAGGGTGAATTACTCGAATCAAAACTTGTACACTGGAAGAACAAGCTCAATGGAGTAATTCCCCTGAATCTGCCAACCGATTTTCAGCGTCCTTCAGGACCGCGCACAAATGGTGCTTCGGCAGGATTTAAGATTGAGAAGGAGCTGGCGGATCAGCTGACTGCATTAAGTCAGAGCAGCGGAAGCAGTTTGTACATGACTTTGCTTTCGGTATTTTCAATTCTTATGCAGCGTTACAGCGGGCAGAATGATATTTGTGTCGGAACTTCCATTGCGAGCAGGCAGCAGCATGAGATTGAAGCACTTGCGGGATTTTTTGTTAATACACTTGCTCTAAGAAATGATGTAGATACAAATCTTTCATTCACTGATTTTTTGAAACAGGTTAAGAAGACGACTCTTGAGGCGTATGAGCATCAGGAAGTTCCGTTTGAAAAAGTTGTGGATGCAGTAGTGAAGGACAGAGATCCGGGCAGAAGTCCTTTGTTTCAGGTAATGCTTGTACTTTTAAATACCCCTGAAGTGCCCGAATTAAAACTGGGTGATATTGAACTGACCAATGTAGAATTTGAAAATGATGTAGCAAAATTCGAGATTACCTATTTCATAGATGAAACTCCGGAAGGATTGCTGGGATCGGTTCAGTACCGGTCTGATCTTTTCAGCCGTGAAACAATTGAGCAGATGACAGTTCATTTTAAAGAGCTGTTAAAATCTGTTGTAAAAAATCCTGAACAAAAAGTAGGTTTGATTCCGATGCTGACCGATGAAGAAGAACGTAATTTACTGACAGAATTCAACAGTAGTATTGTCAATTATCCAAAGGAAAAGAGTATAGTTGATTTGTTTAATGAACAGGTTATAAAAACACCTGAGGCTAATGCTCTTGTATTTGAAAATCAAAAGCTATCCTACCGTGAATTGAATGAACGATCCAATCAACTGGCTCATAAGCTAAGGGCTAAAGGTGTAAAGGAAGACACACTTGTTCCCTTATATGTTGATCGCGGAATTGATATGATGGTCGGTGTGCTTGGAATTTTAAAATCCGGAGCGGCTTATGTACCGGTAGATACCGAGTTTCCTCAGGACAGAATTAGTTATATGCTTCAAGATACAAAGTCCTCAATAATTGTCAGCACTAAAAAAATCAAAGAACGTTTATCTTATACAGAAAGCGTTGAAATTATAAATATTGAAGACATAATAGACGAGCCTAAAGATAATCTTAACATTAAAGTTGATCCTCATCATCTTGCATATGTAATTTACACATCCGGTTCAACAGGAAAACCAAAAGGTGTAATGATTGAACACAGAAATCTTGTTGATTATGTATTCGGATTAAATGAGAAGACACATATAAATGAAAGCCGTACATTTGCACTTGTATCAACAATTGCAACGGATCTTGGTAATACAGTGATTTACAGTTCTCTATTGACAGGAGGTTCTTTACATTTGTTTACAAAAGAATCTGTAAGCAACATAGAGTATCTGCACAAATATTTTAATGAACACGGCATTGATTGTTTGAAGATTGTTCCTTCACATTGGAAAGCACTGTTGATGAATGAGAACTTACTATTGCCAAGGAAGCTGCTTGTATTCGGAGGTGAGGCACTGCAATCGGATCTTGTTGAAAAGATATGGATGTCAGGTTCAGACTGTGTTGTTGTAAATCATTACGGTCCGACAGAAACGACTATAGGAAAACTGCTTCACGTGACATCACCCGAAATTAAATATCAGACAACGATTCCGATTGGAAAGCCGTTTTCAAATACAAAGGTTTATATTTTAACAAAAGAAAAGGAGTTATGCCCTGTAGGAGTGCCGGGAGAGTTGTTCATTTCAGGTGACGGACTTGCAAGAGGATATTATAACAATGAAGGATTAACTAAAGAAAGGTTTATAGAGAATCCGTTTGATAAAGTTCATAAAGTTCATAAAGTTCATAGAGTTCATAAAGTTCATAAAGTTCATAAAGTTCATAAAGTTCATAAAGTTAGTAAAGTTGATGAAGTTAGTAGAGTTGATGAAATTGATACTGATGGAAAAGGTACTGAATCGCTGATGTATGGTACTGGTGACCTTGTAAAATATTTACCTGATGGAAACATATTATTTTTGGGAAGAGTTGATGATCAGGTAAAGATAAGAGGTTACAGGATCGAGCTTGGGGAAATTGAGAATATTTTAAATGACAGTAAACTTGTCAATCAGGCAGTTGTACTTGCGCGGGAAGACAAGCAGGGAAGCAAGAGATTGATCGGTTATGTAATTCCGAACGGAGAGTTTAACAGGGAAGGAATTAATTTATCTCTGAAAGAGAAGCTGCCGGAGTATATGATCCCGTCTGTATTAATTGAGATAAAAGAGTTTCCCTTGACAGCTAACGGAAAGATTGACAGGAATGCATTACCAGATCCGGACATTGCGGAGATTTTAAGTGAAGGATATACAGCGCCGGGAAATGAAGCCGAGAGAAAGTTAGCGAAGATATGGGAAGAAGTACTGGAAGTCGAAAAGGTCGGAATACACGATGATTTCTTTGAGCTAGGAGGGCATTCGCTTTTGGCAGTGAGATTGATTTCACTGATAAGGAAGGAGTTTGAAGTTGAGATGCCGATCGGTGATATCTTTGATTATCCGACAATTGCAAAGCTTTCCGACCGTCTTGATATACAATCAGAAGCTGAAGTTTTACCGGCGATTGAAGTTCAAAAGCAAAGACCGGAGCGAATCCCGTTGTCATTCAGTCAGGAGCGATTGTGGTTTATAGATCAGCTTGAAGGAAGCACCCAGTATCATGTACCGGCAGTGCTCAGATTGAAAGGAAATTTGAATTTAGAAGCACTTACTTTTACATTAAAAAGTATAATCAAACGTCATGAAATTCTTCGCACAGTGATCCGTGATGAAGAAGGAAATGGATATCAGTTCATAAAAGACAGTGAAGGATGGGAATTACAAATTGCTGACGGTTCACAGTACTCAGGAGATGCGGAAAAATTGCGTGATCACATAAAACAGCTGATCAATACGCCATTTGATCTTTCGGAGGATTATATGCTGAGAGGACATTTGATAAGGATGGGTGATGAAGAGCATATACTAGTGGTGACGATTCATCACATTGCGTCGGACGGCTGGTCAACATCAATACTTGTAAGAGAACTCATAGAATTTTATCAGTCATATGAGGAACGAAGGGAAGCAAAGCTGTTGCCATTACCGTTGCAATATTCAGATTACGCGATCTGGCAGAGAAATTATTTGAATGGAGAAGTACTTGAGAAAAAGCTTGGCTACTGGAGAGAGAAGCTTGAAGGAGTAAAGCCACTTGAACTGCCAACGGATTACAAGCGTCCGGCTGTTCAGAGCATGAAAGGTTCTTTTGAAGTGTTCAGCTTAAATAAAGAGTTGAAGGAACAGTTGCAGAAGCTAAGTCAGCGTCTGGGGGTTTCGCTCTTTATGACCATATTATCAGCTTATAAGATACTGCTGTACAGGTACAGCGGTCAGCAGGATATCTGCGTTGGCACTTCCGGTGCAGGAAGGCAGCAGCAGGAACTTGAAGGTTTGATCGGTTTCTTTGTTAACACGCTTGTGTTAAGAACTGAAGTGAATGGTGATAAATCTTTTATCGAATTTTTACAGCAGTTAAGGGAAAATACTCTGAGTGACTTTGAGCATCAGGATGTTTCATTTGAAAAGATAGTGGATGCAGTTGTAAAGGAAAGGGACGTGAGCAGAAATCCTCTCGTTCAGGTCATGTTCATATATCACAATGAACCTGAAGTTGATGAACTAAGAGTCAAGCATTTGCAGATCTCTCGAGAAGCACCCGTGCACGGTACTTCTAAGTTTGAATTAACTTTTAGTTTTACAGAAACTGATGACGGAATTCGAGGTTCAGTAGAGTATCGCACAGATCTTTTTAATAAAAAGACCATTGAGAGGATGATAGATCACTTGAAAATCCTGCTTGAATCGATTGTAAATACACCGGAAAGTAATATTGATTCACTATCCATGATGAGCCGGTCAGAGAAAGATCAACTGCTTAATGAGTTCAGTGGCACGATTACGAATTATCCGAAAGACAGTACGATCATAGATGTATTTGATGAGCAGGCAGCAAAAGCTTCCGATCAGGTTGCATTGGTTTTTGAAGAAAGTTGTTTAACATATAAAGAACTGAATGAGCAGTCAAATAAATTTGCCCACTACCTGCGAAGCAGGGGAGTAAAAGAAGGGACGATGGTACCGGTTTGTATTGAAAGGAGCACTGAACTGATAATTGGAATTCTCGGAATTTTAAAAGCAGGCGGAGTCTATGTCCCTGTAGATCCCGGGTATCCGGAAGAGCGCATAAGCTATTTGTTAAAGGATACCGGAGCAGATATTATGCTGAGCAGCAAGGACAGCAGGTTAAAATTACCGGAAACATCAGAGCTCGATGTAATTGAAATTGACAGTGATTGGAATTTAATAAGTGAATTAACTTCGGAAAATTTAAAAGCGGATATCAGCCCTGATCATCTTGCATATGTAATTTATACTTCAGGATCAATGGGAAGACCAAAAGGTGTTATGGTAACTCACCGTAATGTAGTCAGTTTGGTAAAAGGAGTCAGCTATGTATCGTTAGGTAAGAATGACATTTTATTGTCAACAGGTTCACCTTCGTTTGACGCAACGACCTTTGAATACTGGGGTATGTTGTTAAATGGCGGGCAATTAGTACTTTGTATGGAAAACAGATTGCTTGACAGCGAACTTCTTAAAAAGGAGATAAGAAACAGAGGTGTAAATAAGATGTGGTTTACATCAAGCTGGTTTAATCAGTTAGTGGATAATGATATTTCGGTCTTTGAAAGTCTAAAAGCGATTTTGGTTGGCGGGGAAAAATTATCTGAATATCATATTGGAATTTTACGGCAAACATACCCTTATATTGAAATTATAAACGGATACGGACCGACTGAAAATACGACTTTTTCTTTAACCTGTAATATAAACAATACTCAAATAATTTCTTCAATCCCGATTGGACGCCCGCTGGAAAATAGAAGTGCATATATATTAGATGAGAGCAAAGAGTTAGTTCCGATAGGTATCAGAGGTGAGATCTATGCAGGAGGAGCTGGTGTTTCCCGCGGTTATTTAAATCAGGATAGTTTAACCTCAGAGAAATTTATAAAAAATCCATTCGATAAAAATGACAGAGTATACCGCACAGGGGATTTAGGACGCTGGCTTGAAGACGGAAACATAGAATACCTCGGAAGGATAGATGAGCAGGTGAAGGTAAGAGGTTATCGCATTGAACTCGGCGAGATAGAAAGCGTGCTTCAGGAAAGTCACCATGTAAGCCAGTCCGTCGTTATTGCTGCAGAAGATAAGGAAGGAAACAAGCGATTAGTTGGTTATGTAGTTCCCAAAGGCGTCTTTGATAAAAACGGAATAATTTCTTATCTGCAAAGCAGACTTCCGGAATATATGATACCTTCTTTATGGATGGAGCTTGAAAATCTTCCGCTGACTTCAAATGGGAAAGTTGACAAGAGAGCTTTGCCCGATCCTGACATTAAGGAAGGAATGAGTGAGGAGTTTATTGCACCGCGAACTGAGACTGAAAAAATCATCGCAGGGATCTGGGAGGAATTATTCGAAATAGAGAATGTAGGAGTGAACGATAATTTCTTTTACTTAGGCGGAGATTCCATCAGGATAATAAATGTTTTAAGCAAACTGCGAAAATCATTTAACAAGGAAATCAGCATGGCAGAAGTTTATGAGGCTGAGACTTTAGGAATATTAGCAGAATTAATTGATAGAAAACCCGAATCCGAAAGTGAAACGGAAGATATTGCAAAGACTGTGCGGGATGAAATTTCACGGGTTAAAGATTCATTACTGCCTTTATTTGATGAAGCAGAACTTATCGAAGACATTTATCCAATGAGTGATATACAAAAGGGAATGATCTTTGCTTCATTGTTAAATCCGGAAATGGCAATTTATCATGATCAGTTTGTCTTTCATATTGCCGGGAAAATCGATCTTAATATTTTTGAAAAAGCACTTGCATTAATGGTGAAGAAGCACAGCATATTGAGATCGGCATTTAATCTAGATATCCATACTGAAGGTGTTCAGTTGGTTTACAAAGACATTCCAATTAAAGTAGACCAATTCGAAATGTTTGAAGCGACGGAAGATGTGATTAGAAATTTTGTGAAAGAATATTTACAGCAGGAGCGGGCGAAACCTTTTGAAATCGGCAGAGCTCCGTTATGGCGTGCAGCCATAGTTAATTCAAAAGATCGCTCTGTCTTTATATTTCAGTTTCATCATGCAATTTTAGACGGGTGGAGTGTTGCTTCCTTCAGTACGGAGATAAATAATCTTTATTTGAAGCTGTTAAAAAATCCGGAACAGGAAAATATAGAATCTTTGAAATGCACTTACAAAGATTTTATAATAGAGAGTGTATTAGAAAAACAGAATTCAGACAACAGAACATTCTGGCAAAAGGAAATGTCTGATTATAAACGGTTAGACATATTTACACCTGAAGCAACATTTCAAAAAATAAATAAAATATATAGCGGTGATTTTTTAGATCGGTTAAATAAGAGGACAAAAAAAGACGGTTTGACCGTTAAGGGTTTGCTCTTCGCTGCATATCTGTATTCAGTGCATATGCTTAATTATGAGGATGAGCTTACTATAGGTCTTGTCACTAATACCAGGCCATTGAAAGAAGACGGGGATAATGTACTGGGATGTTTCCTGAATACAGTTCCTTTTAGATTTAATCCTCATCAAAATTTTACTGACTGGAGATCTTACTTCGAGAGCATTGAAAATAAGCTTAAGGATATCAAAAAAAGAGACAGAACTACTTTGTTTGATATTGCGAAAATAAACGGAGAAAAAGCAACCGATAATAATCCTTTCTTTGATGTTTTATTTAACTTTGTTAACTTTCACGTTTTAGAAAATCTTGAAACCGATGCAAACGGTTTGGATCAGATCTATGAGGTGAAAGATGGATCGAAAGAAGATGAAGGCTTAGGTCATGCGTTAACCAACACCTATTTAGATTGTACAGCCAGAACAACTGGAGACAAATTGACCGTAGGCTTTTTACTCAGAAAGCAACTGAAGTCAGGCAAAAATCTTAATGAACTGGCAGACTACTTTGAACGAGTATTAAAATGTTACATTGAAAATTATGATGACACATTAGATCAAACAAAAATAATTCCGGAGGAAGAGTTTAAACAGGTATTAACTGATTTTAATGATACCGATGCTGAATATCCGGGAAACAAAACACTCATTGATTTATTTGAGGAACAGGTTTTAATAACTCCGGACAAGACAGCATTGGTATTTGAAGATCAAAAGTTATCATACAAAGAGCTTAATGAGCGTTCTAATCAAATAGCTAATTATCTTAAAACCAGGGGAGTAGAAAATGAAACTTTAATTCCAATCTGCATAGAAAGAAGTCTTGAAATGCTGACAGGAATACTTGGTATTCTGAAAGCAGGCGCGGCTTATGTGCCTGTGGATCCGGAATATCCTGAAGAGCGGATCAGATACATCCTCGAAGACACCTCAGCCTCAATTGTATTTACCAATAAGGAGAGTGGGTTAAAATTACCGGCAATAGAAAATGTTAATATAATCGAGTTAGATAGTGACCGGTCAGAGATAAGCAAACATCCAAAGGAAAATATTAAAGTAAACTTTGAGCCTCAAAATCCGGCTTATGTCATCTATACATCCGGTTCAACAGGAAAGCCAAAAGGCGTAATTAATGAACATAGAGGTGTAGTTAACAGATTGCAATGGGCTCAGGAATATTTCAAATTAACTTCAGAGGATTCAATTTTACAAAAAACTACATTTTGTTTTGATGTTTCCGTTTGGGAACTCCTGTGGCCGTTAATTGCAGGAGCAAGATTGGTCATTGCAAAACCCGATGGACATAAAGATACTGGATATTTGAAATCAATTATTGACAGTGAGAATGTAACCATGATCCATTTTGTACCCTCAATGCTTGATATATTTTTAAATGATCTTGAAAATGGAGATTGTCCGGGTCTCAGGAAAGTGCTGTGCAGCGGTGAAGCATTAAAGCCGTCTCATGTCGGGCTGTTTATGAATAAACTGCCGGATGCTGAGTTACATAACCTGTACGGACCGACTGAAGCTGCAATAGATGTTACCTGCTGGAGTCTGAAAGATAAATCTGAAGTTGCGGAAGTTATCCCCATAGGAAGACCGGTAGCCAACACAAAAATTTTTATACTCAATAAGAGTGATGAACCGGTTCCAATCGGGTGCGCCGGACAAATACACATTGGAGGCATTCAGGTTGCCAGAGGCTATTTAAACAGACCGGAGTTAACCACTGAGAATTTTATCAATGATCCGTTCAGTAAAAATGACGGAGCAAGATTGTACAGGACAGGGGACTTAGGCCGCTGGCTTCCAGATGGCAATATAGAATATCTCGGAAGGATTGATGATCAGGTGAAAATCCGTGGTTTCAGAATTGAGCTCGGGGAGATAGAAACTGTCCTTCAGGAAAGCGGGCTTGTCAGGCAGTCAGTAATACTCGCTAAACAAGCAAGGGAAGGAAGCAGCAGACTCGTTAGTTATGTAGTGCCGGAGGGAAATTTTAATAAAGACAACTTAATGAGCTATCTGGCAAACAGACTTCCTGAGTATATGGTACCTGCGTTATGGGTAGAATTAGAGAGCATGCCTTTAACTCCAAATGGTAAGATCGACCGTAAAAATTTACCTGATCCTGATGCAAGTGAACTTTTAAGCAATGAATATGTCGCTCCGGGAAATGAGATTGAAAAAGTACTTGCAGAAGTCTGGAAGGATCTTCTTCAGGTTGAACGTGTAGGAATCAATGACAATTTCTTTGAGCTTGGAGGTGATTCTATAATAAGCATACAAGTGTTAAGTCGTGTGAGGCGTTTGGGATATGAATTGAAACCCAGAGATATTTTCATTTATCAGACAATAAGCAATTTGTCTCTGGTTCTTAAAGAGCGCCTGCATTCCGGCTTTACAGGTGAACAGGGAGTTTTAACAGGGTTGTGCGGATTATTACCCATTCAGCGGCGATATTTTGAAGAATCGGATGTTGATATTTCATATTTTAATCAGAGTGTTTTATTATCTATTGATAAGAAAGTTACACCGAAGCAACTGAAAACTGCGGTGGAGCTGTTAATGGTACATCATGATACTCTGAGATTCAGATATCATAAAGAAGACGGACAATGGATTCAGGAGTATGGTACAGCAGCAGGAGAACTTAATACATTTGATTTACGATTATCAGCCGATGGCACTTTAGCAAATTTGATAAAAGAGCATTCGGAGAAATATCAGCGAAGTCTTAATATAGAAAAAGGAGAGATAGCAAAGTTTGTATTTTTCCAAACTCCGGAGATCGAAACTCATAACAGGTTATTAATGGTGATTCATCATCTTGCGGTTGATGGAGTCTCATGGAGGATAATTCTTGAAGATCTTGATCTGATACTTAGTGAACTTCATATTAAAGGAATAGCGGATCTTGGTACCAAGAGCAGTTCCTACCGGCAGTGGTACGAAGCATTGGAACAGTACAGTAAAAGCAACCGCTTAAAGTCACAGGCATCATTCTGGGAAGAAGCAGTAGGAAGCTATGAGCCATTGAAAGTTGATAAAAATTATACAGGAGTTGTAAGAGCAAAGGACATTAAAAATCAGACAATGCATCTTGATTCAGCAAAGACACAATTATTATTGCAGGAAGTGCCGCGTGTATATCATACGGAGATTAATGACATATTGCTTTGTGCTCTTGCTTTAACGTTATGCGATCAAAGTTCGAATTTTAAATTAACAATAGGACTCGAAGGACACGGACGAGAGAGTATATCAGAGAATATAGATACAAGCCGGACTGTTGGGTGGTTTACCAGTATGTATCCGGTATTGCTTGAAGTAAACCCCGACAGAAGTTTGTCTGATGCAATCAAAGGAATTAAAGAACAGCTTCGGCTTGTACCCGATAAAGGGTTGGGTTACGGAGTTCTGAGATACATTAATGAAGATGTCAGGCTCTCGGGTAAAAGCTGCTGGGATATAGTTTTTAATTATCTAGGTCAGCTTGATAATGCAGCAGGAAGCGGCAAATGGCTGTCGGGAGCAGGCGAACAGGGAGGATCCGGGTCAAGTGCTGAGCATTCTGTAAATTATCTTCTATCTTTAAATGGTGTGGTACAGGGAGGTGAGCTGCTTATAAACTGGAGCTACAGCATTTTGCATTTTAAAGAAGAAACAATTTTAAAGTTGATCGAAAAATATAAATCCAACCTTGAGCTATTGATCTCGCATTGTATCGAACAGAAAAGGAAAGGTGTAATATTTACGCCGTCGGATTACGGTTTGGAATCTGAGGTCAGCTACGAAGAGCTGGATGAGTTTTTAAAAGTGGATGATAATGACAACATTATGAGTTTTTAAAATCTAAAAAATTTTTTATGAAATAACATTTTATGGGAATAGTTGAATTTATAGAATATCTTGGTAAGTTAAATTTCTCATTAGCTGTAGAAGATGGGAAACTCAACTTAAAGGGGAATAAGAGAAGACTCAGTAAGGATGAGATACTTTCCATTAAAAAAAATGATTTTGTTGTCAATTATATAAAGGAACACAAAGAAAAATTAATTGAGCACCTTTCTAATTCTAAAGATTCCAGTTTTGAAAATAAAAATAAGAACATTTCCTCGATATACCGTTTAAGCGGGCTTCAGGAGGGGATTTTGTTTCATGGTCTGTATGATGAAACATCCGGTGCGTACACGGAGCAGCTGTTCTGCGATTTATCAGAGCCCAATCTGGATTTTGTAATTAAAAGCTGGGAACATTTATTAATGCATCACTCAATTTTAAGAAGCGGTTTTTATTATGATGTGTTTAATGTCCCGGTGCAGTGTGTTTACCATAAAGTAGATCTCCCAGTAAAAATTTTAGACTACAGTGATTTTGGCAAGGATGAGCAGGAAAAGGCATTGTATAAACTTGAAAAGGAAGACAGGGAAAAACGTTTTGACTTTAAATCAGCACCTCTGATGAGGGTTATGCTGATAAAACTAAATCCCGACCGTTACAGAATGATATGGACTTCTCATCACATTCTCTTTGACGGCTGGTCTATGCAGATACTGATGGAAGAATTTTTAAGAACGTATGAGCAGCTTCATTCAGGTGAGAAAATAAAAGTGGGAAAGGAAGACAGATATGAAGATTACATCCGTTACATAGAACGGATAGACAAAGAGCAGCAGAAAATGTACTGGTGCAAATGTATGGAAGGGGTTGAACAGGGTACTCTGCTTCCATTTACAGCAGCGACAACTAACCGCACTAAAGGTTCAGGGACTTATGAAACACTGCACTTGCGGTTGGATAGAGAAACTACATCCCGGCTTACAGCCTGCGCTCAAAAAAATCACATTACTGTAAACACTATTATGCAGGGAGTCTGGTCTTATCTTTTACACAGATATACCGGAAATAACAGAATTCTTTATGGTGTGGTAGTATCAGGCCGTCCTGATGATCTTCCTGATGTAGAGCATCGTGTTGGAATGTATGTGAATAATCTGCCGCTTCATTCAGTTATAGAGAACGAAGAGAAAATAATGGATTGGCTTAAGAAAATACAAGAGCAGCAGTCAGCATCTCGTCAGTATCAGCACACACCTCTTCAGGATGTTCAAAGCTGGGCAGGCATTCAGGGAGATATGTTTGACAGTATTCTGGGTTTTGAAAACTATCCCGTCAACAAGGTCTTAAAGTCGAAGAAATGGAGTTTGCAGGTTGAGAATGTAGTAGTACTTGAGCAGACCAATTATCCTCTTTCAGTAATAATCGGAATGGGAAGTTCGGAGCAAATCAATATTCTTTTGAGCTACAATAAGGGAATACTGGAGGATGTCTATGTAAAAATGATACGTAATCATTTTGAGAATGTAGTAAATCAAATCATCGGAAATCCGGACAGCAGGATAAATGACATAAAACTGCTTACCCCGGCAGAGGAGAATCAGCTGTTTATTGAATTCAATAATACAAAATCTGAATATCCGTCTGATAAAACCATCACGGAATTATTTGAACAGCAGGTAATTAAGACACCGGATTCACCGGCTGTAATTTCCGGTAATTCTAAATTGTCCTACAAAGAACTCAATGAACGAGCTAATCAGATTGCAAATTATCTTTTAAGCAAAGGTGTCAAATCAGAAGCGCTTGTAGCTATTTGCATGGAGAGGAGCATTGATATTTTGGCAGGCATGCTTGGAATTCTCAAAGCCGGTTGTGCATACGTTCCGATTGATCCGGAGTATCCTGCTGAAAGGATAAAATACATGCTTGAGGATACTGCTTCTGAATTTATAATTACCGGGAAGCGAAGCAGTCAAAAGCTGAAAGTCATTGAGAATGTTAAGCTTATTGACCTTGATGCAGAACAGCTGACAATAAGTAAACTGCCTAAGGATAATTTAAAAATTTCAGTTAAGCCCAATAATCTTGCATATGTAATTTACACTTCAGGTTCAACGGGTTTACCGAAGGGAGTGATGGTCGAGCATGCAGGCATAATGAATTTAATTGCATGGCATGATAAAGTATATGAAGTGTCAGACAAGAGCAGGGCAACTACAATGTCAACGATCGGTTTCGATGCATTCGGCTGGGAAATCTGGCCATATCTTTCTGTTGGTGCTTCTATTACAGTAGTGGATGATGATACAAGATTATCAGCTGCGGGTTTGGTTTCTCTTTTTAATGCAAATGAGATCACACACTGTTTTATGCCGACGGCATTAGTGCCGGAATTCCTTATTTCATCTCGTGGCAAGATTCAATCATTAAAATATTTACTAACCGGAGGTGATAAATTACCCGGAGTTAAAATTGACTGTGAGCCATACAAATTAGTAAATAATTACGGACCAACCGAAAACACTGTAGTCACAACATATTACGAGCTTAGTGAAAAGGATAATAATATTGTTCCTCCGATTGGTAAACCGGTTTTCAATACTGTCATTTACATACTTGATAAAAACCAATCACCGGTCCCGGTTGGAGTTGAAGGAGAAATTTATATCGGTGGAGCAAGTCTTGCACGAGGATATCTCAATCATCCGGAATTAACAGAAGAGAAGTTTATTCCAAATCCATTCGCTGCAAAGGACGGATATTCAAGATTATACAAAACAGGTGATATTGGAAAATGGAATCCGGACGGCAACATAGAGTATATCAGAAGAGCGGATGACCAGGTAAAGGTAAGAGGATTCAGGATCGAGTTAGGTGAAATTGAAACTGAAATGAATAAGCTCGAGCAGGTAAGAAGCAGTTGTGTCGTAGTGAAAAAAGATGAATCTTCTTCAAGCAGGCTTGTTGGTTATTATATCCCGAATAGAAAAATTGTAAAGAACAAGGAACGTGAACTTTATGCAAGGCTTGTGGCCAACTGGAAAGAATTGTATGAAGAAGAGTATTCAAAAACAGAAACTGCAGATGACATTGACACTGAATTTAATATCATAGGATGGAATGACAGCTTTAGCGGAGATGCGATTCCGTCAGAGCAGATGAGAGAATGGCTTAATGATATTGCGGAAGTAATTTTGTCTGAAAAGCCAGGTAAAGTTCTTGAGATCGGAAGCGGAACCGGATTAATTTTCTTTCAGCTTGCAGGAAAGGTTGACAAATATACCGGAACGGATTTTTCCAGATCTTCCATCAATCAGATTTCAGACAGGATAAGCAAAGGGTTGAGAGATTATGGTCTTACCGAACTGAAGGTGTGCGCAGCGCATGAAGTTGAATTAAAGCCGGAAGAAAAGATAGATACGGTAGTTCTGAATTCAATAGTGCAGTATTTTCCGGGTGAAGATTATATGACTGAAGTTTTGGGAAAGAGTATTTCCTTTTTGAAAGGAAAAGGAAGAGTGATTGTCGGTGATGTGAGGGACAACCGATCGCTTGAATTGTTCAAGAGCAGGATTCAGATAAAACGTCTAAAAGAGTCGGACACTATTAAAGAGTTTAACTGGGCAGTAGAGCAGGAAGTATTGAGAGAAAAAGAGCTTTGCTTTTCGCCTGAATATTTTTTCAAACTGAAGTCACATTTCCCGGAGATATCTCACATTGAAATTTTATGGAAGCAGGCATCATATTCAAATGAGCTTTCGCTTTACCGTTATACTGTAATTATTTATGTTGGCGATGCTGAAGTTACAAAGCCTCAATGGGAAAGCTGGGATGAGATTGGTGATAAGGAAGAGATAATTGAAAGACTTAAAAAAGGTGAGACAGTTGCAGTCAAAGATATTCCTAATCCGAGGTTGTGGCAGGAGAAGCTTATCAGCAGCGGATTACAGAATAAGGCGATAAGAAATGTCGGAGATCTTTTAAAGGCATCCGGTAATGAAAGCATCGGGACTGTAAAAGTCAGTAAGTTATTATCTGAAGCTATTGAAAAAGGATACAGCTTTAAACTGTTTCTGAACGAAGATGTTTTCAAAATGGATGTAGTGTTTGAACCGAAGAAGACTGCAAAGATTTTTGAGCAGTCTTATTCTTTAAAGCCGCAAAGTGCTGATACGATTTATACAAATGTTCCGTTGTTTACCGATATCAGTGAACTCATACAGAAAGACATCAGGAAATTGCTTCAGCAAAGACTTCCGGAATACATGATCCCGCCGGAATTAATTTCTGCTAGTCAGATGCCGTTGACAGATAACGGAAAAGTTGACAGAAATTTTTTAAGTCAAAGGGAAGAAAGAGTTCGCACCGGCAAACTGAAATACGAAGCACCTCGCAATGAGCTTGAGGAAAAATTAACGGCGATATGGAAGGAACTGCTTCATGCGGAGCAGGTCGGGATAGAGGATAATTTTTTTGAACTTGGCGGCGATTCAATAATTTCAATACAGGTTGTAAGCAGAATCAGGCGTCTCGGATATGAGTTGAAGCCGAAAGATATTTTTATTTATCAGACAATTGCAAACCTTTCGGCTGTAATATCTGAGCGATCGGAAGCTTTGAAAAAAGGCGAGCAGGGACTTCTTACCGGAAGCAGCGGATTGCTTCCGATTCAGCAATGGTATTTTGAAAAAACTGATAAGGACATTTCATTTTTTAATCAGAGTGTAATACTTTCAATTGATAAAAAGGTAACATCGGAATTATTCAGCCGTGTTGTTGAAATTATTTCTCAACAGCATGATGCATTACGTTTTAAATACACCCGGAAAGACGGACAGTGGATTCAGGAATACGGCGCAGAAACAATTGAAGGTGAATTTATTGATTTGAGTGAATGCAAAGAAGAGAATCTTGCAGAACAAATCAGAGAGCATGCTCAATCTGTCCAGAAAAGTCTTGATATAGAGAAGGGGAGAATTGCAAGGTTTGTTTTATTAAAAACTCCCGAGAGTCAGATTAATAACAGATTATTAATTGTCATTCATCATCTTGCCATTGACGGGGTTTCATGGAGAATACTTTTAGATGATATTGATCATTTGCTTAATCAACTATTGGAGGAAGGAAAAGCAGATCCGGGCTATAAGAGCAGTTCGTATAGACAGTGGTATGATGCGTTGCAGGAATATGGAAAGAGCAAAAGGTTGCTGTCTCAGATTCCTTACTGGGAGGAAGCAGTAGCAAATTATGAACCTCTGCCTGTTGACAAGAACAGTAAGGAAACAGTAAAACTGAAAGATACTAAGTCACATACATTGCGATTGAATAAAGAGCTGACACAGAAGCTTTTACAGGAAGTTCCCGGTGCTTATCATACAGAGATTAACGATATACTTCTTTGCGCACTTGCATTAACATTCGGTGAAAGCAGTGAAGGAAAAATTCTGATTGGACTTGAAGGTCACGGCAGAGAGGGCATATCCGATATTATTGACACAACCCATACTGTTGGTTGGTTTACAACATTGTATCCTGTGCTTCTTCAGGCAGGCAAAGGCAAAGAATTATCCGAAGCAATAAAATCTGTAAAGGAACAGATGCGCAGTATTCCCGACAAGGGAATTGGTTATGGTGTTTTAAAATATATTAGTAAGAATGAAAAGCTGCGTGATAAAGATTGCTGGGACATTGTTTTTAATTATTTAGGTCAATTAGATAATGTAGTCAGTAAAGGAAAGTTGCTGTCTGCGGCAACCGAGTCAAGAGGTGCATCTGCAGGAGGTGAGCATCAAGCAGGTTTCAAAATTTCCTTGAATGGTAATGTGCAGGGAGGAGAGTTAACTCTGAACTGGACATACAGCAATCTCCATTTTAAAGAAAATACAATTCTGAACTATGCAGAAAAGTATAGATCTGTTTTAGAGTCATTAATTTTACATTGCATTGAACAGCAGAAATCCGGCGCTGTGTTTACTCCTTCGGATTACGGACTTGGATATGAGCTGACATATAAAGAGCTTGACAGGTTTATGCATGAACAAATCAATGGTAAGTCAAGAAATGAAATCAGTGAAGGATTGTATCGCTTAAGCGGATTGCAGCAGGGAATTTTGTTCCACAGCTTGTTTGGCGGAAAGAAAGGATTGTACATAAATCAATTGAGTTGTGATCTGATCAATCCTGATGTAGGCAATTTAATCAAGAGCTGGAACTATGTATTAAAAAACCACAGCATTTTAAGAAGCGGATTTTTCTATGATGTGTTCAGTGTTCCGGTCCAGCTTGTGTATCGTGAAGTTCAAATGCCTGTTTCAGTGAGGGATTTGCGTGACATTGATTCAGATCAGCAGAAAAAATTTATAAAGGAATATTCGGAATCAGATATAGAGAAAGGATTTGATTTTAATTTTGCACCGCTGATGCGAGTAACATTATTCCGGCTGAATGATGAGCGGTATCAGATGCTGATGACATATCATCATCTTTTGTTTGACGGCTGGTCGGTGCAGATTCTGATTGATGAATTTTTAAGCAGCTATCTGAAGCTGATTAGTGAAAAGGAATTAGAAGAAAAAGATGATGATAGGTTTGAAGATTTCATAAGGTATATCGAGCGTAGAGATAAGGAAAGTGAAGAATCCTTTTGGCGCAATTATCTTAAAGGTGCAGAGAAGAGTACGCTGCTGCCATTTATCGGAGCTACAACCGAAAGAACGAAAGGCATCGGGTTGTACAAGCTATCAGTACTTCAGCTCGATAAAGAATTAACCAGTCAGATAAATAATTTTGCACAAGCGCATAGAGTTACTCTCAATACAATTCTGCAAGGCGTGTGGTCTTATCTGCTGCACCGCTACACCGGAAGTGATGATGTCATATACGGGGTAACTGTTTCCGGTCGTCCAGATGATCTTCGTAGCATCGAACAGCGCGTAGGAATGTATATTAACACCGTTCCGTCTCACAGCAGTATACGGGAGAATGAAACAATATCAGAGTGGCTGCAGAAATTACAGAGCGAGGAGGTTTCGTCACGTCATTATCAGTACACATCATTGCAGGAC
The DNA here is from genome assembly GCA_964399995.1 of uncultured Ignavibacteriaceae bacterium. Taxonomy (GTDB): domain Bacteria; phylum Bacteroidota; class Ignavibacteria; order Tepidaquicellales; family Tepidaquicellaceae; genus JAGPCH01. The sequence continues at coordinate 38,446 of CAYNTN010000001.1, read as the reverse complement.
ATACAGAAATGGATTGATGTTCAGGGAGACTATTTTGACAATACTCTGACGTTCCAGAATTTCCCGATGAGTAAACTTGTATCAGCAAGACAGCAGAGCTTAAGAGTCGAGAATCTGTATATAAACGAGCAGAATAATTTCCCGTTAAGTCTAACTATATTAGCAGGTGATAAAATAGATGTCCGGTTCACATACAACTCTGCATTACTGAAGGATGAGTATTTAACAGGTATTCAGAATCACTTTAAAAATGTGCTGGATCAGTTTTTAACAAATGCGAATGCAGAGCTGAAGGATGTAAGGTTAATGACCGAAGATGAAGAGTGCAGACTTTTGGTTGAATATAATGATACAAAATCAGACAAGCGAGAATTCAGAAGTGCAGTCGAATTATTTGAAGAACAGGCAGAAAAATATCCGGATGCTGAAGCATTAATTTTTAAAGACAGAAAGATTACTTATAAGGAACTGAATGAGCTTTCAAATAAATTAGCACGTTATTTTGTTAAGGAAGGTGCAAGTACTGACAGGTCTGTATTTATTTGTCTTGAGAATTCTGCTGAAATGATTACAGGTATTTTGGGAATACTTAAAGCAGGCAGTGCATACATTCCTGTTGATCCCGGATTTCCGGATGAAAGAATAAAACAGATGTTAGAGGATTCAAAATCTTCTCTGATAATTACAAGCAGCAATTATAAATCCAAGTTTAAAAATTTTACGGATTGCAGGATCATTGAGCTGAATGAAGTTCAATCTGAATTTGATAATCTGCCGGCTGAAAATTTGAACACAGATATTAAAGATAATAATCTTGCTTATGTTATTTATACATCCGGTTCGACAGGACGACCAAAAGGTGTAATGATTGAACATAAGAGCTTGAGCAATTATTTATTAAACAGCAAAACACACTACGTTACGGAGTCACCGGAAACTTCAGGAAGCTTTCTGCATTTGTCATATTCCTTTGATGCATCGGTTACAGGGATTTTCATGCCGCTTATTTCGGGAAAATCGGTTGTCATTAGTTCAAAGCAGAACATCAACGTTTTTGATGACACTAATTTTGAAAAGTATGCGCCTTATGATTTTATTAAAATTACACCAGCACATTTAGAACTGCTTAAGAGCAAGATGGTTACTCAAAACGGAAAACTGCTGACCGGAAAATTAGTTATTGGCGGTGAAGCATTGCTGAAAAATCAGCTCGGGTATATGATTGAGAAAGGAATGGATATAGAAATAATCAACGAGTACGGACCGACGGAAGCTACAGTCGGGTGCAGCACATTCAGATTTAATATTAAAACGGATTCCGAAAAATTAATAAATGAAATTCCAATTGGTAAGCCGATTGACAATGTGCAGATTTATATACTCGGAGAAAATGATGAGCTTATGCCGGAAGGTATTGCGGGTGAACTCTGCATTGCGGGTGAATGTCTGTCGAGAGGATATCTGAATCATCCGGAATTAACTTCGGAAAAGTTTTCGAAAAACCCGTTCAGTAAAAAAGAAGATTCAAAAATTTACAGGACCGGTGATCTTTGCAGATGGCTTCCCGGGGGAATTTTAGAATACGCAGGAAGAAAAGATGATCAGATAAAAGTCAGAGGTTACAGAGTTGAACTCGGTGAAATAGAAAGTGTGCTTCAGCAATGTGAACTTGTAAAAAATGCAGCAGTCACAGCAAAGGAAGATAAGTCAGGCAGTATGAGACTTGCGGCTTACATAGTTCCTGAAAATATTTTTGATAAGGATTCGATAGAAACTTTCATTTCTCAAAGATTACCTGAATACATGATACCTGCATTCTGGATAGAGATGACGAGTCTGCCGCTGACATCAAACGGTAAAGTTGATAAGAAAACATTACCTGAACCTGATGTTTCTGAACTAAAGTCAGGTGTCTACACTGAACCTCGAAGTGACACTGAATCAAAGCTTGCTTCTGTTTTTGCAGAAGTTCTTGAAGTTGATAATGTTGGAGTGACTGACGACTTCTTTGATCTCGGAGGTCACTCGTTGCTCGCGATAAGCCTGATCTCTGCAATACGAAACGAGCTTGGTGTTGAGATTCCGATTAATGATGTTTTTGATTATCCGACAGTTGAGCAGTTGGCAAGCCGTATTCAGGTTCAGTCTGATACTGATGTCATTCCGGCTGTTGAAGTTGAGAAGTCAAAGCCGGAATTAATGCCATTGTCATTCAGTCAGGAGAGATTATGGTTCATTGATAATCTCGGCGGAAGCACGCAGTATCATATACCTGCAATCATCAGATTGAAAGGAACATTGAATGAAGATGCACTCAAGAATTCTTTACAAGCAATTGTGAACCGTCATGAAGTTTTAAGAACTGTATTTATTGAGAAGGATGGAAAGGTATATCAGCGGATATTAGATAAGAATGGATGGAGACTTGAGATTCCCACTGGCATCGAAAATCGTAATGCTATCGGAGTAGAAGTATCACATTACTTCCATAATTTTATCAGCAAGCCGTTTGATTTATCGAAAGATCACATGTTGAGAGCTTCATTGCTTAAGCTCAATGCGGATGAGCATTTGTTAGCAGTGACTCTGCATCATATTGCGTCAGACGGATGGTCGCTTTCTGTTATTATAAAGGAACTGAAGGAATTATATAATTCATTCGAACAGGGACGTGAACCGGATTTGTTACCATTGAAAATTCAGTACTCTGATTATTCAATCTGGCAGAGAAAATATTTAACGGGTGAAGTTCTTGAAAAAAAGCTGACTTACTGGAAGAACCGGCTTGAAGGTGTAGCTGCACTAGATCTGCCGGCTGACTTCAGCCGTCCTGCGATACAAAGTACAAGAGGAGCTGCATTAAACTTTAAGCTTGATAAAAATTTATCTGATCAGCTCTTCGCTCTTAGCAAAAATTACGGAGCAACTTTGTTTATGACATTGCTTGCTGCTTTTAAAGTTTTGCTGCAAAGATACAGCGGTCAGAATGATATTTGTGTAGGAACACCCGTAGCCGGCAGGCAGATGCAGGAAACAGAAGAACTGATTGGTTACTTTATAAATAGTGTTGCGCTGCGAAGTCAGGTTGATGGTAAAGTTTCATTTAATGAATTCCTTCTGAATCTTCGTGAAGAGACAATTAATGATTTTGCACATCAGGATGTACCGTTTGAAAAAGTTGTTGATGAAGTTGTAAAAGACAGATCGCTGAGCAGGAGTCCGCTGTTTCAGGTAATGTTTATGCTTCAGAATGTACCGGAGTCTGAAGAGCTGCTGCTTGGTAATCTCAAACTTTCACAGGAAACACCGCTTCACACCTCATCTAAGTTTGATCTGACTTTCAGTATGACTGAAACAGGTGAAGGTATTAACGGAATGGTAGAATACTGCACTGACCTTTATAGAGAGGATACAATAGAAAGAATGATGCTTCATTTTAAAAACCTTCTTGAATCAATAATAAAAAATCCGCAGCAGAGAATTGATAAGCTTAATATTCTTGATGAAGAGGAAAGGAACAAAGTATTATTTGAATTCAATGACACAAAGACTGAGTATCCGCAGACCGGAACATTTGTCGATTTAATTGAAAAAGCAGTCAGAGAAAATCCGGATGCAGCAGCACTGATTTATAAAGACAGAATGCTGACCTATAAAGAGCTGAATGAGCTTTCGAATAAACTGGCACATTACTTAAAGAGCAAAGGAGTAAAGTCAGATACTTTAGTTCCGATCTGTATAAAAAGGAGTCCGGAAATGATTGTGGGGATAATCGGAATTCTCAAAGCCGGCGGAGTATATGTTCCGATTGAACCTGATTATCCTGAAGAGAGGATAAAGTTTATACTCAAAGATACCGGAGCTGAGATTGTTATTACAGGTAAAGAGAGCAGTTCAAAGATACCTGCTTCTGATGAGTATGAAATATTGGAGCTGGACAGTAATCTTTCTGAACTAAATAAACATTCTATCAAAAATCTTAAAGTGAAGATTGATCCTCAGAATCTTGCTTATGTTATATATACTTCCGGATCTACTGGTCAGCCTAAAGGAGTAATGACTGAACATGGAAATTTAATGAGCTATCTTTTAAACAATAAGACAGCATACATTAATAATGGAAATGCAGGTTCAGGAAGTTACATTCATCTATCATTTACCTTTGATGCTTCTATAACCGGCATATTCATGCCATTGATTAATGGTAAGCAGGTTGTCATTAGTTCAGAGGAATCACTCGAAGTTTTTGAAGACGGTAACTTTGAAAAAAACGCTCCCTATGATTTTATAAAAATAACTCCTTCTCATTTTGAATTGCTGAAATCAAAATTCATGACTGCTGACGGAAAAGCTATTACAAGGAAACTTGTAGTTGGAGGTGAAGCATTACTGAAGAATCAGTTTGATTTTATAACAAAATCCGGAATTGATGTCAGCATTATAAATGAATACGGACCAACCGAAGCAACGGTCGGATGCAGTGTCTATGAGTTCAATGCAAAGGATGCAGGCAATAATTTAAAAAATGAAATTCCTATCGGCAGACCTATTGATAATGTCTGCATATACATTTTAAGTGATGCAGGAGAGCCTTTACCGAAAGGTGTGACAGGTGAAATTTATATCGGAGGTGCAGGGCTTGCAAGAGGTTATCTAAATCGTCCGGATTTAACCGGAGAGAAATTCATAAAAGATCCATTCAGTAATGAAGCAAATGTAAGGTTATACAAAACAGGGGATTTAGGTAAATGGCTGCCGGATGGCAGCATAGAATTTTTGGGAAGGAAAGATGATCAGGTAAAAATCAAAGGATACAGAATCGAGCTTGGTGAGATTGAGAGTGTTCTTCAGGAATGCAAGATGGTTCGTCAGGCAGCTGTACTTGTTCGTGAAGCGGGAGGAAGCAAACAATTGACAGGATACATTGTTCCGGAAGGTTCCTTTGACAAAGAAACAGTCGTCAAATATCTTAAGAGCAGACTTCCCGATTATATGATACCGGTAATTTGGGTTGAGATGAAAAATTTTCCGCTTACAAAAAGCGGTAAGATTGATAAGCGGGCATTACCGGAGCCGGCGGGTTCTTTATCAAATGAATATATTGCTCCGCGGAATAAGACTGAAAAAGTGATGTCAGAAATCTGGAAGGAGCTGCTTCGTGCTGAACGTGTTGGAGTCAATGATAATTTCTTTGAGCTTGGTGGAGATTCAATAATTACCATACAGGTGCTGAGCCGTGCGCGACGTCTTGGGTATGAGCTGAAGCCGAAGGATATTTTTATTCATCAGACAATTGCAAATCTATCTAAGGTGATTGAAGAGCGGTCGTTAAGTGCGGTTACCGGAGAGCAGGGTATACTGACAGGCATTAGCGGATTGCTTCCTATTCAGCAATGGTATTTTAATAATTCCGATGCTGACATCTCTCACTTTAATCAGAGTTCTTTATTATCAATTGATAAAAAGATTACGCCGGAAACGCTGAACAAAGCAGCAGTGATGCTGACATCTTTTCATGATGCACTGCGGTTCAGATTTAATTTTAATAAAGAGAATGGAAAATGGATTCAGGAATACGGAACAGTATACGGTGCTTTAGAGATTGCTGATCTTAAGTCAGTGAACCAAAGCGATCTTGCTGAAAAAGTTAATGAGATTGCAGATAAATATCAGAGAAGTCTTAACATAGAAAAAGGAGAGATTGCCAAGTTTATTTTTATTCAGACACCTGAGAATGAAGCAAATAACCGTTTGCTTATTGTGATTCATCATCTGGCAGTTGACGGAGTATCATGGAGAATATTGCTTGAAGATCTTGAGCAGATACTGGCTGAACTTCAGAAAGGAACCGCTGCTAATTTAGGAAACAAAGGAACTTCATACCGGCAGTGGTATGATGCATTGGCAAAGTACGGAACAAGTAAACGCTTATTATCACAGTCTGATTACTGGTATGATACTGCAGCTGTGAATTATGAGCCGTTAAGAGTTGATAAAGAATTCACCGGTACCGTCAGAGTAAAGGATATTTCTACAGAGACAATACAGATTGATGCAGATCAGACAACGCAATTGCTTCATGATGTACCCGGAGTTTACCATACAGAGATAAATGACATACTTCTGTGTGCTCTCGGTCTGACACTTTGTGAACGTGAAGGAAGGGATAAAATTGTCATCGGACTGGAAGGTCACGGGCGTGAAAACATTACTGACGGAATTGACACAAGCAGAACAGTTGGCTGGTTCACAAATCTGTTTCCTGTATTGCTTAATACACCTGCCGGAATTGAAATGTCAGATGCAATAAAGTCAGTAAAGGAACAGTTGAGAAGTATTCCTGATAAAGGAATTGGCTATGGAGTATTGAAGTATATTAACGGTGACGAAAAGTTAGGGGGTAAAGACTGCTGGGATGTAGTATTTAATTATCTTGGTCAGATAGACGGAGTAGTAAGCAGCGGTAAGATATTAACAAAAGCCGTTGAGCAGAAAGGTGCTGACATTAGTCCGGAGCAGATAGCTATAGATAAATTTATTATAAACGGATATGTTTATGACGGCAAGCTTTCTTTGCTTTGGAATTACAGCAGTTCTCATTTTGATCAAAAGACCGTCAGAGAATTAGCAGAGAGATTTAAGTTAAATCTCGAAGGTCTGATTTCACACTGCATGGAGCAGAAGAAATACAGAACTGTTTATACGCCTTCGGACTACAATCTTACAAAAGAGATTACATATCAGGAACTGGACAGATTCATGGAAGAACAATATAGGGGAATTCCAAGACGAGAATCAATAGAAAGCATATACCGTCTGAGCGGATTACAGCAGGGGATGTTGTTTCATGCTCTTTACGACCCGGGCTCTGATGCATACACCGAGCAGTTGAGATGTGATTTGATTAGTCCTGATCTTGAGACAGTCAGAAGAAGCTGGAATCATATAATCAACCGTCACAGTATTCTAAGGAGCAGTTTTTATTACAATGCATTCAGTGTTCCGGTGCAATGTGTTTATAAGGAAGTTGATCTTCCGGTTACAATTTTGGATTTCCGGGAAATGGATTCCACAGAGCAGGCAGCTGCAGTCAAAGAATTTGTTGAATCGGACAGACGTAAAGGTTTTGATTTCAAAAATGCACCTCTCCTGCGAATAGCCCTCATTCGTCTGACTGAAGATTGTTATCATATGCTTTGGACATCACACCATATATTAATTGACGGCTGGTCATTACATATTTTAATGGAAGAATTTTTAAGCTGCTATGAGCAGTTTATTAACGGGAAAGAACCTGAAATTAATCCGGCTGACCGTTACGAAGATTACATAAGATACATAGAACGGGAAGACAAGGAAGAGCAGGAATTCTACTGGCGTGATTATATGAAAGAAGTTGAGCAGAGCACATTATTGCCTTTCATTGAAAATACAGTTTTAAGAACTAAAGGAAGCGGGTTTTATGAAACTGTTTATTTGAAGTTAGACCGTGAGCAAACTACAAAACTTGAAAGATATATACAAAGGCATCATCTCACTGCAAATACATTAATGCAGGGAGTTTGGTCTTATCTCATACACCGCTATACAGGAAGGGATGATGTCGTTTACGGCGTAATAGTGTCGGGCAGACCGGATGACATTCTTTCCATAGAGCAGAGAGTCGGAATGTATGTAAATACTATTCCTCTGCATTCAGTATTTCAAAAGGGGAAAGGGGTTGTGAAATGGCTTCAGGAGATACAGGACAGCCAGGTATCTTCACGTCAGTATCAATATACACCGTTACAGAATATACAGAGCTGGACGGGCATTCAGGGAGATTTATTTGACAGCATACTTGTGTTTGAGAATTACCCGGTAAGCGAAATAATACAATCAAAGCAATGGAGTTTAAATATTAAGAATGTTATTTTAAAAGAACAAAGCAATTTCCCTTTTACAATTCTTGCAGATAATTCGAAGCTTTTCAGTTTAGGATTTTACTATAAACCGGAGCTGATACCGGAAATTTATGCCGTTGAAATCCGGGATCACTTTAGAAATGTTCTGATTCAGATTATTGAGAATGATGAATTTATTTTGAACGACATCAAACTGCCGGGTAAGGAAGAAGAGGAACGTTTGATGATTCAGTTTAACAATACCGAAACCGGCTATCCGAAAGACAAAACAGTCATTGATTTTATTGCGGAACATGCTGAAAAGATGCCTGATAACATTGCGCTTGTATTTGAAGAAAAGGAACTGACTTACAGGGATCTTAATGAGCAGTCAAATCAGCTTGCGCATTATTTAATAAAGAAAGGAGTGCACAATGAAAAGCTTGTTCCGGTATTAATAGAGCGAAGTCCGGAGATGATAATTGCAGTTTTAGGAATCCTGAAAGCCGGAGGAGCATATGTGCCGATTGATCCTGGATATCCTGAAGACCGGATATCATTCATGCTTGAAGATACGAATTCCTCACTAATCATAACCGGCAAAGAGTGCCGGGATAGATTGTCTCAAAAGAATAATGCCGGGATAATTGATTTAGATGAAGACAGGATTTTAATTGAAGAGCATTCGAAAGAAAATCCCGGGATTGCTGTAAAGCCTGATAATCTGGTTTATTTGATTTATACCTCCGGTTCGACCGGTAAACCGAAAGGGGTTGAGATAGAGCATAAGGGCTTATTAAATTTAACGTTAAGTCAGAAAGATATTCTGGGAATTAATCCCGAAAAAAGTGTTCTTCAATTTTCATCATATGGCTTTGACGCATCATGTTATGAAATTTTTATTACATTGGTAAGCGGGGGTAGATTAGTGATTCCTAAAAAGGAAGATTTATTATCGATTGAATCAATAGGTGACCTTATCAGGAAGCAGAGGATTGATGTTGCAGTTTTGCCGTCTTCATTTCAGGTTTTAATAAAGGATAGTCTGAAGGAATTGGATACATTAGTTTCGGCAGGTGAACCGTTAAACGTTGCGTTAGCTAAGGAAATTCAGTCTAACGGAGTTAAATTATTCAATGCATACGGACCAACTGAGAATACCGTTTGTGTTACAATTTCAGATGATCCGTTACTCCCGGATGGAACAGTCACAATTGGAAAGCCGATTAATAATGTAAAAGTTTATATACTGGACAATGAACTGAGATGTGTTCCTGTTGGGGTGCCCGGCGAGTTATGTGTCGGAGGTGCACAGGTGGCTCGCGGTTACCTGAACAGGCCGGAATTAACAAAAGACAAGTTCATCCGAAATCCCTACGGGGATAATTCCAGTGAAAGGTTGTACAGAACGGGTGATTCAGCACGCTGGCTGCCGGATGGCAACATAGAATATTTAGGACGAATTGATGATCAGATAAAAATCGGAGGTCACCGGATCGAATTAGGGGAAATAGAATCGATAATGATTGAGCATCCGATGATTGAAGATGCAGCTGTAGTTTATAATGATAGTCATGGGAACGGAAAAATGATTGCTTTTTACAAATCCAAAAAGATGGCTGTGAGCAATCCGGAAAGACAGGATCTTAGAAATTATCTCGGTAAATATCTTCCTGAGTATATGATTCCTTCTGTATTTATTCCTATTGATGAAATACCGCTGACATCGAGCGGTAAGAAAGACAGGCGCAAACTGGTGAAACTTGAAGTACAGCTGACAGGGGAAGACAATTATACAGCGCCGAGAAATGAACTTGAAGAAAAGTTAGCTGCAATCTGGAAGGACTTACTTAACGTTGAACAGGTAGGTGTGTATGATAACTTCTTTGAGCTTGGAGGAAATTCTTTATCAGCGATGAGAGTGATCTCGGTGATCTTTAGAGAACTGGAAATTGAACTGGCTATCAAAGATTTATTTAAGTTTACAACTATTAATGATCTGAGTAAATATCTGGAATTGCAGTTAGATTCATATTCTGAAGAAAAAGATTCAACGGAATATGAGCAATTAATTATCTGACAAAAATTCATAACACAAATTTTTTATCAGGAAAATATGAGCAATAAAGTCATAGAATTATTGTATTTGGCAAAGCAGAACGGAATCGAAATCCTGCTGGCGGATGATCAGCTAAAGGTAAGGTTTCCGAAGAATAAAGAAATCGACAGGTCATTACTGAATGAAATTAAAGAAAGCAAATCACATATTGTCGAGTTTTTAAAAGACAAGAAGAAGCAGAACAATTTAAATAATAAAATAAGTAAAGTTCAGAAGGATGCAAATATCCTTATGCCTTTATCATTCAGCCAGGAACGGTTATGGTTTATTGACAGTCTTGAAGGCAGTCAGCATTATCATATCCCTGCAATTTTCAGGCTGAAAGGAAAGCTTAATAAGGAAGCATTGCAGTATTCCTTAAAAGAAATTATAAGGCGGCATGAAATCTTAAGAACAGTTTATCTTGAAAAGGAAGGTGAGCCTTATCAGAATATAATTGAGCCGGATGCCTGGGAATTAAAGGAATCAGATTTCCAATTGCATAAGGATGACAATGTGAAGATAAAGAGTTTTATTCAGGAGCTGATCAGTGCACCCTTTGATTTAAAAAAGGATTACATGATCAGAGTAAATCTGATAAAACTTGATGAAGAAGAAAGCATACTTGTAGTTGTTCTTCATCATATAGCTGCAGACGGCTGGTCTGTGTCTGTATTAGTAAAAGAATTTTCGGAAATTTACAGCTCATATGAAAGCGGAAGGGATTTTGAACTTCCGCCGCTTAATATTCAATACTCGGATTATGCAGACTGGCAGAGAAAGTTTTTGCAGGGAGAAGTTCTGGAGCAAAAAATTTCATACTGGAAGAATAAACTTGAGGAAGTAACTCCGCTTCAGTTACCGACAGATTTTCCCAGACCGGCGGTACAAAGCAGCCGGGGCTCCGCCGTGACATTCAAAATTGAAAAGAGCTTAACAGCAGAATTGAAATTCCTGAGTAAGCAGAATGAGTCTACTTTATTTATGACTCTGCTTGCTGCGCTCAACGTATTACTATCACGATACAGCAGTCAGGCTGACATTTGCATAGGTACTGGAACTGCAGGGAGAATACAGCAAGAGCTTGACAATCTTATTGGATTTTTCATAAATACAATTGCGCTCCGAAATGAAATAAAACCGGATATTTCATTTTCTGAACTTCTGAAGCAGGTTCGAAAGAATACACTTGATGATTTTGAACATCAGGATGTTCCGTTTGAAAAAGTAGTGGAAGCAGTAGAAACCAAAAGGGACAGAAGCAGACATCCTGTTTTCCAGGTAATGTTTGTTTTTCAGAATTTACCTGATACGCCTGAATTCAGACTTGGAGAGCTGCAAGTATCGGCAGAAAATTCTGAGCATACAACTTCACTATTCGATCTGTCAATTGCTGTTACTGAAAACAATGATGGTTTATCAGGCTCGGTTGAGTACAGTTCTGATTTGTTTACAGAAGATACTGTACTTAGAATGGTGAATCATTTTAATATCCTCCTTGAATCCATTGTTAAAGATCCGCAGAAGGAAATCCTCAGCTTACAGATGATGACGAAAGAGGAGGAGGATCGTTTACTCATTGATTTCAACGCAACAGAAACAGATTATCCTTCCGAAAAGTCAATTATTGAAATATTCGAAGAGCAGGTTGTAAAGACACCTGATGCAATTGCAGTCACATTTGAAGATCAAAGCCTGACTTACTCTCAACTGAATGAGCGTTCAAATCAATTAGGACATTATTTAAAGAACAGGGGCGTAAAAGACGAAACACCCGTTGCAGTTTGCATTGAACGTTCATTGGAATTGGTAACAGGTATTTTAGGAATATTGAAAGCCGGCGGAGTTTATGTACCGGTTGATCCGGATTTCCCTCAGGAAAGAATTCAATTCATGTTAGATGACTCAGCTTCTAAAATAGTAATTACGAGTAATTCAATTATACCTCAGTTACCACAGGCTGACAACATAGACTTTTTGATTTTGGATGAAAAGAACCCGGACCTCAGCAGCCAGCCTTTAAGTAATCCGGGATCACATGTCAAACCTGAAAATCTTGCTTATATAATTTACACTTCCGGTTCAACGGGCACGCCTAAAGGTGTGATGGTTACAAACAGGAATGTAGTGAGCTTAGTAAAGGGAGTTAGTTATGTTACTTTAAAAGAGAATGATGTTTTGCTGTCAACCGGTTCTTCCTCGTTTGACGCGACTACCATTGAATACTGGGGGATGTTACTAAACGGAGGTCAATTAGTTTTATGCAGGGAAAAGAATCTGCTTGAAAGTGAATTATTAAAAAAAGAAATAATAAGTAAGAAAGTAAACCGTATGTGGTTTACTTCAAGCTGGTTCAATGAGCTGGTAGAGACTGATGTATCGATTTTTAAAACGCTGGACACAGTTATAGCAGGAGGTGAAAAATTATCAGCGTACCATATTGAGAAACTGAGGCAGACATATCCGCATATAGAAATCATAAACGGTTACGGACCAACAGAAAATACAACTTTCTCGCTCACATATAAAATTACTGAAACGAAACTAATCCGCAATATTCCTATCGGACGTCCGCTGGACAACCGCAAAGCATACATACTGGATGAATTCAGAAATCCTGTACCTATTGGTGTCACCGGTGAAATTTATTTAAGCGGTGCAGGTTTATCACGCGGTTATCTGAACAATCCTGAGCTGACGGAACAGAAGTTTGTCAAAAATTTATTCTCTGACAGATCAAACTCAGTAATGTATAAGACAGGTGATCTCGGCTGCTGGCTTCCAGATGGTATTGTTGAATATCTGGGAAGAAAAGATGAGCAGATAAAAATAAGAGGATACAGAATTGAATTAGGTGAGATTGAAAGTGTGCTTCAGGATTCCGAAATGGTATCACAGGCAGCAGTTATTGTCCGTGAGGATGAAGACGGTAACAAAACACTCGCCGCTTATGTAATTCCTGCAGATTCGTATGACAGACATGCTGTTCTGAAATTTATGCGCAACAGACTTCCCGAATATATGATACCTTTATCCTGGTTGGAGGTTGATCATTTTAAACTTACCCCAAATGGTAAAATTGACAAGAGGGCTCTTCCCGAGATTGAAGATGACGGTAAATTAAGAAATATCTACATTGCTCCGCGGAATGAAACTGAAGAAATTCTGGTATCAATCTGGCAAAGAGTATTGCGGCTGGAAAGGGTTGGCGTTGAAGATAATTTCTTTGATTTAGGCGGTCACTCTTTACTTGCAATGAGACTTATATCCGCTATCCGAAAAGAATTGAATACAGAGATTGAAGTGAAAGAGCTGTTTACTTACCCCGTAATAAGTGAACTTTCAGACTACATTCAGAATAAGGGTAATTCTTCCTTGTTGCCTTCCGTTGAAGTGATAAAAGAAAAACCGGAATACATTCCTCTGTCTTTCAGTCAGGAGCGCTTATGGTTTATAGATAAGCTTGAAGGGAGTCTTGAATATAATTTACCGACAGTGTTAAGATTAAAAGGTAAAATAAATGTTGATGCGCTGGAAAATTCAATACGTCAAATCATTAACCGCCATGAAGTGCTCAGGACAGTTATTAAAGAAAAAGATGGGCAAGGTTATCAGAAAATTATTGATGCGGACAGCTGGAAATTAAAAATTATTGACAGACCGGAATTAAAAAAAGATAACGACGGTCTGAAGCGATTCATACAAAATTTAGTCAGCCGGCCCTTTGATCTTACGTGTGATTTTATGCTGCGGGCGGAATTGATTCATATTGATGAAAATGAAAACATATTTGTTGTGACAATGCACCATATAGCATCTGATGCATGGTCAATGTCAATTATTGTCAAAGAGTTCATGGAGTTGTACAGTTCTTACACCGGGAATCGTAATGAAGAACTACTTCCTGTTAAGATTCAGTATTCGGATTATGCAATGTGGCAGAGAAAATTTTTGGAAGGTGAGGAATTAGAAAAGAAACTCAGCTACTGGAAAACAAAACTTGGCGATGCTTCAACATTGCATTTGCCAACTGACTTCAGCCGTCCTGCGGTAAAAAGTAACAGAGGTGCTTTTGAAGTATTCAGAGTTGATCAGGAATTAACTGACCGGCTTTATGAGCTTGGCAGAGAGCATGGAAGCACTTTGTTTATGACATTGTTATCCGTTTTTAAAGTTTTGCTTTACCGTTACAGCGGTCAGAACGACATCACAGTCGGGACTTCAATTACCAATCGTCCTCAGCAGGAGCTTGAAGACCTCATCGGATTTTTTGTTAACACACTTGCACTTCATAGTGATGTCAGAGGTGAAGCTACATTTTCCCGGCTTCTTCAAGATGTAAAAACAACCACTCTTGAAGCTTACGCGCATCAGGATGTTCCGTTTGAAAAAGTAGTGGATGCAGTTGTAACGGATAGAGACCCCGGGAAAAGTCCTGTATTCCAGGTAATGCTTGTGCTTCACAATACACCCGAGATATCAAGGCTTAGTTTAGGAGACCTGGAAATAATTCCGGAAACAGTTGAATATGATGTTTCAAAATTTGAGATTACATTTTTCTTTGATGAGACTCCGAAAGGACTGATTGGAACCGTTCAGTACCGCACTGATCTTTATACACCTCAGACCATCAGGAGGATGACAAATCATTTTAATGAGCTTCTGAAGTCAATTGTTAAAGACCCGGATCAAAAAATAGGGAAGTTGCAAATTCTAACTGATGAAGAAAAATTCAGACTGACCGAAGAGATCAATACATCTGCTGTAATTTATCCAAAAGATAAAAGCATTGTTGACCTGTTTGAAGAACAGGCAGAAAAAAATCCTGACAATATTGCTTTGGTATTCGAAGATAAGAGGCTGACTTACCGTGAACTGAATGAACTCTCTAATCAGCTTGCTCATAATCTGAGAAAGAAAAGAGTGAATCATGAAAAACCGGTACCATTATATGCAGAGCGCGGAATTGATATGATGATTGGAATTCTGGGGATATTAAAGTCCGGAGCTGCGTATGTACCCGTTGATACGGATTTTCCCATGGACAGAGTAAACTACATGCTTGAGGATACACGAGCCTCATTGATTGTATGCAGCAAAGAAAGCAAATCAAAATTAAATGTTAAGGATAATGTTGAAGTTATAGAAATCAAAGAATTTAATGATGAACCTAAGGAGAATCTTCAGACAAGAGTATCTCCTCACAATCTTGCTTATGTGATTTATACTTCCGGTTCAACGGGTAAGCCCAAAGGAGTTATGATAGAACACAGAAGCCTTGTTGATTATGTATTCGGATTGAATGATAAGATTCAAATTAATGACTGCCGTTCATTTGCGCTGGTATCTACGATAGCAACGGATCTTGGTAACACTGTAATTTACAGTTCTCTCGTTTCCGGCGGAGAGCTGCATCTGTTTACAAAAGAATCAATCAGTAACACAGAATATATTCACAGATATTTTAATAATCATCGTATTGATTGTTTGAAGATTGTTCCATCACACTGGCAAGCTCTGATGGTGGATGAAAAATTGTTAATCCCTGAAAAGTTATTGATATTCGGAGGGGAAGCTTTGCATTCTGAATTAATTAAAAAGATAAAGTTATCAGGTTCTGACTGCAGTGTTGTCAATCACTATGGTCCGACTGAAACGACAATAGGAAAGCTTCTTTACATTACGGAGGCGGATACAAATTATATTAATACTATTCCGATTGGTAAGCCATTTTCAAATACACGAGTATATGTTTTATCAAAAGATAAAGAGCTGTGTCCGGCCGGTGTTCACGGTCAGCTGTATATTTCCGGAGACGGATTGGCAAGAGGTTATTACAATAATGAAGAATTAACCAGGGAAAAGTTTGTTGAAAATCCTTTTGATACGGTTTATAAAGTTGATAAAGTTCATAAAGTTTGTAAAGATGATGAGGTAGAGAAAGATGGCAAAGCTGAAATAGATAAAATTCATAAGGGCTCGGAGTGCATGTATGGTACTGGAGATCTTGTGAAGTATCTTCCGGACGGTAATATACTATTTCTCGGACGTGCGGATGATCAGGTAAAGATAAGAGGATACAGAATAGAATTAGGCGAAATCGAAAGTATCCTTCAGCAAAATGAATTTATTAGCCAGGCTGCAGTACTTGCAAAGGAAGACAAACAGGGAAACAAAAGACTTATCGCATATATTGTTTCCGACAAGGAATCTAAGGAATTTGATAAAAATAAAATCATATCTTGGTTAAAGGAAAAGGTTCCTGATTATATGGCACCATCATTAATTATTGAACTTGAACAATTTCCGATTACGGCAAATGGCAAAATAGACAGAAACGCATTACCCGATCCTGATTTTCAGGGAGCAATAAGTGAAGGTTATGTAGCTCCCCGCAATGAAGCCGAGTCTAAACTTGTAGAAATATGGAAGGATATACTTGAAGTGGATCAAGTCGGAATAAATGATGATTTCTTTGACCTGGGCGGGCATTCGCTTTTGGCTGTGAGGCTGATTTCTCTTATAAGGAAACAGTTCAAGTTTGAGATGCCGATAGGAGATATATTTGATTATCCAACGATTGCACAATTGTCTCAAAGACTGGAGAGTAAATTTGAAGATGAAGTATTGCCGGCGATTGAACTTAGGAAGAGACCTGAGAAAATACCGTTGTCATTTAGTCAGGACAGATTATGGTTCATAGATAAATTAGAAGGAAGCGTTCAATATCATGTTCCCTCAGTTCTTCGATTGAAAGGAAAATTGAATGAAGAAGCACTGAAGAACTCATTGGCAGAAATAATCAGCCGTCATGAAGTACTGCGGACAGTAATAAAGCAAGAAGGCAGCGAGCGATACCAGCATATTCAGAGCAGTGAAAATTGGAAATTAAACATTATTGAAGGCTCAAAATACAAAGATGATCCGCAGGCACTGCGTGCATTTACAAAGAGTCTGATAAATAGTCCGTTTGATTTATCGGGAGACTATATGCTTCGTTCAAATCTTATAAAATTGGATGAAGATGACTATTTGTTAGTTACTGTTCTTCATCACATTGCCTCGGATGGCTGGTCAACGTCAATTATTGTGAAAGAACTGGTAGAATTGTATGAAGCATTTGAAGCGGAGCGCAAACCCGGACTGGAACCGCTTCCGCTGCAGTACGCAGATTTTGCAGTTTGGCAGAGGGATTACCTCCGTGAAGAGGTTTTGGATAAAAGGCTTGATTACTGGAAGAATAAACTTGCGGAAGTCGAACCGCTTCAGCTCCCTGCTGATTTCAAAAGAGGATCTGTTCAAAGCATTAAAGGCGCATTTACCGGATTTTTTATTGATGAGGATTTAACCGATAAGCTTCAGAAATTAAGTCAGCAAAGCGGGACTACTTTGTACATGACATTTCTTGCAGCTTTCAAAGTATTGCTTTACAGGCACAGCGGTCAGAGTGATATTTGTGTTGGAACTTCCATAGCAGGAAGAAGACATCAGGAGCTGGAAAAACTGATTGGATTTTTTCTTAACACATTGCCGTTGCGTGACAGCTTAAACGATGATATCACATTTACGGAGCTTTTAAATAATGTAAAGCAAACAGCGATTGAAGCATACTCATATCAGGATGTTCCATTTGAAAAAATAGTAGATGCAGTGGTCAAGGAAAGAGACACCGGCAGAAGTCCTCTTGTACAGGTAATGTTCGAATTTCAGAATACACCGTCTGTACCCCCTCTTCGTCTGGGTGAAACATCAATTTTGTGGGAAGGTTATGAACATACAACCTCACAATTTGACATGACAATCAGCATAACACAGAGAGATAACGGAATAAATGTTGCCATTTATTATTGCAGTGATCTTTTTTCTGATCAGACAATGATGAGGATGGGGGAACATTTTCAGAAATTGCTGAAAGCTATTGTGGTTAATCCTGGGTATAAAATTTCAGATCTTCCTATGATGACTGATTCTGAAACGAATCAGATATTAGTTGAATTTAACAGCAACCTTGGGGAATATCCTGTAACTGAAAATGTTGTCGGTTTATTTGAAAAGCAGGCGCAGCAAACTCCAAAAGCTGCAGCAGTGATTTTTGGAAGTGAACAGATTACTTACAGCGAACTAAATGAGAAGTCTAACAAACTTGCCAATTATCTGAAACAAGCAGGTGTAAGAAAGGAAGATGCAATACCTATTTGTATTGATCGGGGGATAAATATGATTATCGGAATTTTAGGTATTTTAAAAGCCGGCGCTGCTTATGTGCCGATTGATCCTGAATATCCGGATGAGCGAATAAAGTACATGCTTGAAAATATTAATTCATCAATAATTTTAGTCAGTAAAGAAAGCAAATCAAAATTGCCGGCAGAAAAGAATTTTGAATTTATAGATATAGATGAAGTTTGGTTAAAAGTTAAAAAGCGGTTTTCGGGAAATCTTAATGAACCGATCAGCCAAAAAGATCTGGCTTATATAATTTATACTTCCGGTTCAACAGGTAAGCCGAAAGGTGTTATGATAGAGCATAAAGGACTTGTGAATATGACGCTGAGCCAGATTAAGTTGCTGGGACTAAAACCCGGTATGAATGTTCTGCAGTTTGCAACATTCACTTTTGACGCTTCGTGTTCAGAAATATTCACTACGCTTTTAAGCGGCGGCAGATTAATCATGACCCCCAAAGAAGATTTGCTGTCGGAAGATTTTCTGGGAGAAATAATTAAATCACAGAAAATTGATGTAGTCACACTGCCTCCTTCATATCAGGAATTAGTGAAGAAAGATTTAAGTGATTTAAAAAATTTAATTTCAGCAGGTGAAAAACTAAATGGTTCTTTAGCTAAAGAACTACAGGAAAAGGGAGTAAGAGTTTTTAATGCATACGGTCCTACAGAAAACACTGTATGCGTTTCAATGACGGATAACCCGGTATTACCTGACGGAACAGTTACTATCGGCAAGCCAATTCACAATGTTAAAGTTTATATTCTTGATAATAAGTTGAATCCTGTGCCTGTAGGAGTTCCCGGAGAACTATGTGCAGGCGGTATTCAGGTAGCCCGCGGTTATCTGAACAGTTCTGAATTAACAAATGAAAAATTTATTAAAAACCCTTTCAGTCAAAATGAAGATGAAAGGATTTATAAAACAGGTGATTTGGCAAGGTGGCTGAATGACGGAAGCATAGAATATCTAGGAAGAACCGATGATCAGATTAAAGTATCAGGGTATCGAATTGAATACGGAGAGATTGAAAGTGTAATGAAAGCGCATCCTTTAGTGAAAGAAGCTGCCGTAGTATATAATGAAACAAAAGGTAACGGTAATCTGGTAGCATTTTATACACCGGGAGTAATTACAGAGCTTTGGCCTTCTATTGCTGAGTTCTTTATTTATGATGATGTTGTTTACCGTTCTATGTATGAACATAAAAGCAGAAATGAAAAATACCGTGAGGCTATAAAAAAAGTAATCAAAGACAAGATTGTGCTTGAGATCGGACCGGGTCCGGAAGCTGTATTGTCAAGATTATGTCTGGAATGCGGAGCAAAGCATGTTTACGCTGTTGAGATTTTAGAGGAGACTTATAATAAAGCCAGGAAATATATTGAGGAAATGGGATTAACCGATAAAATAACATTAATACATTCTGATATTAGAAATGTAAATCTTCCTGAAAAAGCAGATTACTGTGTTTCTGAAATTGTCGGCTCGATAGGCGGCTCCGAGGGTTCAGCAGTACTGATAGATTTTGCAAAAAGATTCTTGAAAGATGAGTCACACATGATACCTTCACGAAGTCTTACTAAAATATCTGCTGTTACAGTTGATAAGTCATTAGACTACGGATTTTCGGAAGTAGCGAGGAATTACGCAGAGAAGATAATAGAAAATTTCGGTGCGGATTTTGAGTTCAGGTTATGCCTTAAGAATTTGCCAAAGGAAAATATTATTTCAACACATAATATCTTTGAAGATCTTGATTATACAGGGAAATTGGATTTTGAACATAAGCATGAAATCAATTTAACGATAACAAAGGATTCGGTTTTCAACGGATTTTACATATGGATGGATTTGTATTTAGACAGGGATACTCATTTTGATATTTTGGAAGATCAAGGCAGCTGGCTGCCGATTTTCTTTCCTGCGGTATTTCCGGGAATCAAAGTTAAAAAGGGTGAGCAAATAGTTGCATCGATCAGCAGAAAATTATCATCAAATAAAATAAATCCTGACTATTTTGTTGAAGGGAAATTATATAAATCGGACGGAAGTAAAGTTGATATCAAATTTGACTCATATCACCATGAAGTTAATGCGAAAAGAAGTGAGTTTTTTGAAAAGCTATTTCAGGAATGCAAGCTAAAACCTCTTACAAAGCTTGATGTAAACAGTTTACGTGAATACCTGTCCGAATATTTACCATCTTATATGATCCCTTCGGGTTATGTAACTCTTGATAAGATTCCATTGATGCCAAGCGGAAAAGTTAACCGGAAAAAGCTGATGAAGATGGAAGTTAACCTGACTGCTGCAGACAGATATGTTGCACCGAGGAATGAGATTGAGAAATTAATAGCAGATATATGGAAGGATTTACTGGAAGTTGATCAAGTAGGAATTCGTGATGACTTTTTTGAACTTGGAGGTCATTCTTTGCTTGCTGTGAAGCTTTTCAGCTATCTCGAGAAATTAACAGGCAAGAGTCTGGCATTAAACACGTTGTTTGATTCACCTACAATTGAGAGTTTGGTAAAAATACTGAAAAATGAAGAATGGATACCTAAGTGGAAGTCACTTGTTCCCATTCAGCCAAATGGTACGAAATTACCTTTTTTTTATGTCCCGCCGGCTGCAGCAACTGCTTTATCATTTCAGGGAATTATTAAATATATTCCGACGGATCAGCCTGTCTATTTTCTTGAGTCATTGGGAATGGATGGTAAAGAAAAGCCACATAATGAAATGAAAGAAATGGCATCATATTATATTAAAGAAATTCAGTCGTTACAACCGGAAGGACCTTATTTGATTGGGGGAAGATGCTTTGGCGGAAGAGTGGCTTATGAAATGGCTCAGCAACTGCTCAAAGCCGGACAGAAAGTAGCATTACTTGCAATATTTGACACCTGGCCGCCTTATGTTTCACCGCAAACAAATAAAGAAAAAACAAATAAAGAAAATTCTGCAAAAGAGTCAGGAAGTATTGTTCAGCGTTCGATTCACCATTTAAAGACAGGAGAATTTATGAGGGTAGCAAGAAATTACATATGGCTTAATTATATGAAGAAAAAGAGAGAATGGAAGAATAAAATAAACTATATATTCAGCGATTCAAAATATAAGTTATATAAGAGGATTGAGATTATGCATTTTAAGGCACAGGATAATTACATTGCTTCAAAGTATCCCGGAAAGATAACTTTGATTGAATGCGGAACCTACAGGGCTCAAAACAGGGAGGGGTGGAGGAATCTGGCTCTAGGCGGGTTTGAGAATTATTCAGTTCCCGATACTACACATGAAACAATAATGAAGGCACAGAATATCGGACGGTTTGCAGAAAAATTGAATTTTATACTTGAAAAAGCACATAAAGAAACTAAGGAAAGTTTTGAATTAAATGGTAAAGTTAAGTTTTATCCACGAAAGACTGGTAAAGAAATTGAAAGTGTGGCTTATTTTGAATAAATTGAAAAAATATATATTAAAATTTGGTGTTAAATAGAAAAAATGATTTTTAGATACACATAAAATTTTTTTAAAACAGGAAAAAATGAAATTTGATTTTAAGAATCTGAAAACGGATTTATCCAATGTATCAAAGACTATAAGGTTTGTATATGACAGCGACAAGCGGTTATGCTTTGGAAGTTTAGTATTAATTGTGCTGCAGAGCGTATTACCGTTGATCTCACTGTATCAGTTAAAAATTTTAATTGATCT
This sequence comes from uncultured Ignavibacteriaceae bacterium, assembly GCA_964399995.1. Taxonomy (GTDB): domain Bacteria; phylum Bacteroidota; class Ignavibacteria; order Tepidaquicellales; family Tepidaquicellaceae; genus JAGPCH01. The sequence goes on along the minus strand of CAYNTN010000001.1, from coordinate 16,513 downwards.
TATTACAAGTTCTCAATCTAATGCCTCATCTGAAGTCTGGTATAACATTGCTCTTGTATGTTTGGTTTTTTTATTTATTCAAATTGCAAATGTAATAAATCAGATTGTCAACGAAATACTGGGTCAAAAGATTATGAACTTTATAAACAGTTTACTGCACAACAAATCACTTGAGCTTGATCTCACTTATTATGATAATCCCGAATACCATGATACATTTCACAGGGCACAACAGGAAGCATCATTCAGACCAATTCAAATATTGATGAGCATATCAGAATTTATCAAAAATTCGATCTCATTCATCGGAGTAGCGGTAATATTAGCATCAGTATCGGGTTATGTATTAACTGTAATGATTATAGCCGGCATACCGGCATTATTTATAAGACTTACCAGAACTAAAATTTACTACGAATGGCGGAAGGCTAATACCAGTAAATATAGAAAAGTAAATTATCTCAGTATGCTTATGACCCACAGGATTTACGCAAAGGAGGTCCGAGCTTTTAACCTTGGTGATTATATTCAGAATTCACATGACAATGTCAGACAATCAATATTAGAGCAGGTAATAGTATTATTAAAAAAACAGGCAAAGGGTAATGTTTTATCAAGCATTATTGAAGTCGGAGCTCTTGCAGCTGCTATAACTTTGCTTACAATAAAATATTATTCAGGTGATGTAACTATTGGAGGATTCGTAATGTTCTTTGCGGCAGTGCGCAGTGCTAACGGCTATTTGAACGGAATTGTATCAAATGTTACAGGCATTTACAACAATAAATTATTTCTCAGCAATCTGTTCGAGTTTATTAATTTGAAGCCTCAAATTAAACAAATTCAAAAAGCTTACAAACTTCCAAAATTAACTCAAGGAATTAAATTTGAGAATGTGTCATTTCAATACCAGGGGAGTAAGAAAAAGGTTCTGAAAAATGTGTCTTTTCAAATTAATCCAGGTGAAACTATACTTATAACAGGAAAAAACGGAGCCGGGAAAACAACTTTAATCAATGTTTTGTGCAGGATGTACGAAGCAAGTTCCGGTTCGATAACATATGACGGAATAGATATTAAAGATATTGATATAGATTCATTGCATAGTAACATTGGAATAATATATCAGGATTATTGCAAGTATGATCTCACGGTACGAGAAAATATAAAATTTGGAAATGTAAACAGGGGGGACAATAATGTGGAGCCGGTTGCTGAAATCTCAGGAGCTGATGTCTTTATAGAAGAATTACCGAAACGATATGATACTGTAGTGGGTAAATATTTTGAGGAAGGAGAAGAACTTAGTATCGGTCAATGGCAAAAAATCGCCTTAGCCAGGGCATTTTACAGCGATGCACAGATAATAATATTGGATGAGCCAACAAGTTCAATTGACCTTTCATCCGAAAATACTTTTTTCGAAAACCTTCACCGGCATGTGAAGGATAAAATAGTTATTATCATAGGACATAAAATCACGCGTAAAATAAAAGCTGACAGTTATTTTACTTTACAGAAGGGAGTTCTTACAAAGGTGGAGCAACAGCATGTCGTTGCATAATCGATTAAGAAATATTAATTGAAATCGAAAGTATCCGAATGCGGAAGTGGTGGAATTGGCAGACACACCATCTTGAGGGGGTGGCGCTCACAAGGCGTGCGGGTTCAAGTCCCGCCTTCCGCACAAAATTCCCTATATTATAAAAAGCGTAAGTAATTTATATTGATTTTTACGTTAAAACGTAATATCTTTGTAACTTCAATTAAAAATAATCAAAACAGAAATTTATTTTGTCAAAAAAGTTATACGAATCATATATTATCATTGATGGTAATTTAGAGGAAACTGCAGTAGAAGAAGAAATCAAAAAGTACGAATCCCTTCTTTTAAAGAATGATATCGAAATAGTAAACATTAACAGGATTGGAAGAAAAAGATTAGCCTATGCAATAAAGAAAAGGTTAAACGGATTTTATGTATGTTTCGAAATTCTGTCTCCGGCAAATGTCCTTTCAAAAATTGAACGATCCCTTATTTTAGATGAAAATATATTACGATATTTGACCGTATATATCTCCCCTATAACCAAAAGAGAAAAAGAGGAGCATTTCAAGAATAAAGCCCTTTTACAGTCAAAATATGAAGAAGAAAAGTTGAAACTGGAAAATCCAAAAGAAGAAGTCAAAGTTCAAATTGAAGAAATATCTGCTTAAAATTTTCATCAAATAAGAATATTTAAAATTCATTAATTAAAAAACACTATTATATTTTGGAGGAAAAACATGGCTGATTACAAGATGCCCGAATTAAATTCAGTAGTAATTGCAGGCAACTTAACAAAAGATCCAATTTTCAGACAAACGACTTCGGGAACCCCGGTTGTTAACTTTTCAATCGCTAGCAACAGAAGATTTAAAGACAAAAATGAAGAGTGGAAAGAAGATGTTTGTTATGTTGGTATAGTTGCCTGGAACAGGCTTGCTGACAGTTGTAAGGACAGATTGAAAAAAGGTAATGCTGTTTTAGTTGACGGTGAGCTGCAAAGCAGAACTTTTAAAACTGAAGACGGGACTAACAGGACAATTGTTGAAATTAAGGCAAGGAGAATTCAGTTTCTTAACAAGAGAGGATCTGTGGCAGATAAGGAAGATGATATTACAACTTTCACAGATGATTCTTTTGATGCGTTATTGTCCCCTGAAGATTCTGATCTGTTAAAAGGCGGAAATCCAAAATAATTCTGTAAAACTTTAAATTACAGGGGTGGTTAAGAATATTCCACCCTTTGTTTTTTTTAAAAATAATATCAAGAATGAAAATTATATTAAAAAAGGAACATGAACTTTTAGGTGATGAAGGTCATGTTGTAAATGTTAAAGACGGTTATGCGAGAAATTATCTGATTCCTAAAGGCTATGCTTCTATAGCAAATGAATCAAACCTGAAAACATTTGAAGAAGTAAAAAAGCAGAGAAGGAAAAAAATTCAGAGGATGATTGATGAAGCTCAGAAGACTGCTGCAAACCTGGGGACGCATTCTGTAACAATTACTATGAAAACCGGGGAAGATGATAAAATTTTTGGTTCGGTAACATCGCAGATGATCTATGACAAACTCATTGAAAAGGGATTTGAAGATATTGACAGGAAAAAAATTATTCTGAAAGAACCAATAAAATCTTTAGGTGAGCATGAGCTGGAAATCAAACTTCAGCATTCAGTAACTGCAAAATTAAAAGTTAATGTTGTAAAGGAATTAGCCGGGGAGGAAATCAAACCGGAGCAAACTGAGGAAGCTGAAATTAAAGCTTAAATTAATTCTGAAATATTTTATTTCAATAAAAAAACCTGTAAATAAATTTACGGGTTTTTTTCATTCCGGAAAATTTAATTTTTTTTAAAAGTCATATCCGAGAGATATGTAATATTTAGGGCTTGAGAATTTATTTAAGTTATACCTCCATGCAACATCGAATTTAAACGGAAAGCCGAATAAGTTCGCTCTTGCACCGAGTCCTGTGCCAAGTAATAAATCATCTGTCTGCGTACTGCCGTTAACAGTCTGAAACAAGTTAAGAGAATTATTATCAGTCCATGCAGTACCTGCATCCACGAAAGTAACTCCTTCAATATTTGCAAAACCCAACGGAAGTGCACCGAAAATTAAATATTTGAATAATGGAAATCTCATTTCTATATTTGCTATAAAATATTTTGAACCTGCCTGCTGGTCATAATCATAACCTCTTAATGGCAATCCCGGAGATAAGAATGCATAATCTTCAATACTGGAAACCGGTAGATTGTAATTCGCATATTCATAGTTAATCCAGTTATCGGTTCCTCCTATGAAAAACTGCATAGGATTTGATCCAAAACTTGCACCTCCGGAAAGTCTTGTTGCAAAAGTATAATCATCGCTAAGCTTTAAATAATTTCTTATGTCGGTAAGCACCGAAGTGAATCCAATACCTTCCGGTCCGAATTTAGGTGAGCCCATAACGGTAAGATTATATCTTGTTCCTGATACTGGAGCCGTATACCCAAATAAAGTATTATCATGAATAAAGCTTAATGAAGGAACTAAGAGTGTTTTTTTATCAATCGGTTCGGCAACATAATCCAGATTTTCTCGTGAAATATTTTCCAATCCGATTGTAGCGTCTAATCTTTTAAACCTGTTGAACGGGTAGGATCCGGTGATATTACCTCCGAACGTCCTGTATCTGTAAAGAAAATCTATAAACCCGTTCCCATATGTTACAAATCTTGCAGTATGATAAAGCTGGAATCCAAAATCTACTCTCTTGGAAAGATTATAATATGCGATGGCATAATCACTGTTTTTCAAATCAATTACAAGAGAAGTCTGAATGTAGATTCTGTGATCACCCAGCATGTCACTTAATGCAATCTGTGCAACTCCCTGAACTCCGTAAAACGATGCATAAGTAGCATTTCCGTATACCAAATCAGGTGTAAATTTTATTTTATAATTTTTAATCTTATAAGACCCGTCGGAATTCATATTATCGGAGACTTTGAAATTAACATTTTCTGTATATGAACTGTCTCTGCTGCTTGAAGATGAATTTTTAGACATTTCTTTAAAACTTATCTTGATGTCATCTCCGTAAGTTTTAAGAGTGTCTTTTTTATTATCAGTTAAATCATCGATTGAATTTATTTTTAAAGAGTCATTCAAATTTGACACCGATTCTGAATTCTGTACAGAAACGGAATCATTGTTTTGCGTCAGCAGTGAGTCGTTATTTGACAATTCAAGGGAATCTGAAATTGAAATGTCTGAAGAATCACTATTTGAATAGTTTAAAGAATCCTTTCTGGGAATATCAATCTTAACAATTTCGATACTGTCTGCTTTGTCCTTAGTAATTTCCCTTCCGAATTTATTTGCATACTCATCCATTTTAAGTACAAAGTCAGTCGGGACCAGCTCGTTAATGCCTAAGTTAATATCCAACGGATTATCTATTGAAAAAATGTTATAACCGCCTTTGTACAGAGATACAAACAGCAATTTTTTACCGTCCCTTGACATTGAAATCTGATCAATCGGGCTTAGTGAATTAGTTATAGGTCTGTCAATGACTTTGCCGGTTGAATCAGTCTCTCTTAGATAAACATTACTAATTCCGTTTTTATCGGAGACATAAAGTATTTTTTTCCCGTCTGCACTTATCTGCCCATATCCTTCTTTCGAATCTTTGGTTGAACTTAGTCTTTTAATTTTTTTTGTAGCAATATCAATATTGTAATAATCAGTATTTGAATAATCATATTCCCACATTTTAAAATCCGGAGGTAATGAAGAACCTTCAACATAGTCACCCCTGTCAGAAGTAAAGAAAATACTTTTACCGTCATATGCCCATGTTGGATTAGCATCTGAAAAAATGTCATCAGTCAGAGCATCTAATTTTTTTGATTTTAAATCATAAATATACAGATTAGACTTTTCACCCTTGTTTCCAATGAATGCAATCTGATTGCTCACGGGTGACCAGGTAACATAAAAGATTCCGTCAAATTTTAACGGCAGCGCATTCTTGTCACCGGAATTAACATCTACTAAATAAATGACATCACTTGATCCGGATTTGACACTGATTGCTAATTTTCTTCCGTCAGGTGACCAGGAAAGTCCGGGAGTCAGAATATGCAGTTCCTCAAAATCTGTAGAATTATTTCCGGAAATAACCTTATCAATAATTTCTCCGTTTTTTGTTTTTGCAATATAAACATCAAACAAATCATCCTGATTTGAAATGAAAGCAAATTTTTGTCCGTCCGGTGAAATTGCCGGAGCTACATTATATGATCCTCCGTCTCTTTCATGATTGGTTAACTGCTTTGCAAAATCCTTAACATCATCGCGTATTTTTAAATCCGGCCAGTAAGTTTTTTTCAGAAAAGCTAACCATTTTTCACCGAGCTGCTCAACCGGAATTTTATAAGTCTCCATAAAACCCATATCTACGTCTCCGAATATTTTAATATTATTCATCAGAGTTCCGATTTTATCCTCTCCATATGTATCTGCAAGCCAAGCAAAGAAGCTCTGCCCCCCTCTGTATGCAAAATATCCACCCATATATGCTAATTCCGGAACGTAGTTATTAATTGTCGCATCCCTCATGAACATATCCGTTGCTTTATCTAGACCATATCTGGCCTGCACTTCTGCCATTCCTTCGGAGAACCAAAGCGGGAAAGCAAGTGAAATGTTTTTTGAGATGATATTCTGAATTGAACCTCCGTAAAACATGTCATTCATAAACGCATGCAACAATTCATGATGTATTACATGCCTGAATTTTTCATAGTCTCCTTCAAATGGCACATTGATCCTGTTCTTAAAAAGCTCTGTTACTCCGCCTACTCCTTCAGGCAAATATTCATCCACGACATTATTTTGTTGGAAATCATTATGTGAATTATATACAACAAATGGTATCCTGTTGCTTATATTGTAATCAATATTTTCCGATAAATTTTTTAGAGACTTTTCTGCAACGTGTGCAGTGAACTCAGCTAATTTTTCTCCGCCCTGATAAAAATATACGTCAAAATGTTTGGTCTTCAGATATTTCCAGTGAAATTCCTTATATTGGACCTTATTCTGACCAAATATAGCTGCAATTTGTGAATGAGAGTTGTTATTAAGGGAAAGAAATATAATTAAAGCAAAAACTATTTTGAGGATAAGTTTTATTTTATACATAACTTCTTTTATTTTAGTAGAGTTATTAAATGTAACAGAGCCCCGTATATTTTGGTTTCTATATTTTTTTAAATTTAGTTATTAAATTTTATTTAAAAATAGTGATTTTACTTCTTAAAATCTACAAATGATATTTTATTTTACATTTTGAAACATATTGTCATTTACTTTACCCGTTTGATCATTAGATAGTTTCATTTTCAATGGGCTTAATGCTTGTAATAAAAAAAAAAGACGCAGATTCATAAATCTGCGTCCGGAAAAACTGATTTGAAAGAATCGTCTTATTTTACCAGTATCATACGCTTCGTCTCTGCAAAGCTGCCGCTGTTCAAGCTGTAAAAATATATACCCGAACTTAAACTGCTGCCGTTAAAAGTAACCTTATATGTTCCTGAAATCTGAAACGAGTTAACGAGATTAATGACTTCTCTTCCAAGCACGTCAAATACTTTAAGAGATACATTACCGGATTTCGGTATGGAATAATTTATCACGGTTGCAGGATTAAACGGATTCGGATAATTCTGATCAAGAGTATATCTTTCCGGAACAACAGAAGATATTTGTTCGACCTTTATTGTACCTCCTGCTTCCGTATATCTCTTTACAAATTCCTGATAATACTGATTTGCTATCAGTGAATCATAAATCATTATGACATTTTCATCATTACCCACAGTAGCTGCTGTTGAAAAATTATATGAACCTGTTTCAACAATCGGATTGCTTGACGGCATATCGGCATCAATCAGCATGTATTTGCTGTGCAGCAATCCCGTTTGTGTTTCCAGAAATACAGGAGCCGGCGGATTCCATGGGAAATTTCCCCCAATACCTTTCATCTCAGGATATACACTGCTCGGATCGGTAGCATTACCATTATCAAATACTCCTCTGACCATTTTATTAGGCGGCTGAAACTGAGTCTTCATTTTATTCGCTATATTAAATCTCGTAAAAGCAAACATGCAAAACAAAATTGATTTATTTGTTTGTGCAGAAATTATATCCTCGATTTGTGTGGATACATTATCAGAAGGTGAGAAATAGCAATTTAATTTTTTCCCGTTTATGTAAAATAAATGAGGTGTATTATCACTTTTTGCAGCCCCGAACTTAGCAAATGACGGGTTATTTATTTCATTGTGTGATCCCCACATCTCTTCAAATTCCCTTGTATATGTATTACATAATGCCTGATCCTGAATAAATATGACATTCTCGACATCTGCATAAAACTGATCTTCGGTTATGTTAGCCGATCCCGTCCAGACCCAGTCATCTGAATAAGAACTGTTATCTCTTGCATCGAAAATAAAGAACTTATTATGCATTATGTATGAATCAACAGGTCTTTTCTGCACTCTTATTCCGGCATTTATCAAATCCTGAACCAAATCCTGAGTTGGCCTGCTGTCATAAACCATACGTATTTTAACGCCTCTTATTAATGCATTAATTAGTTTATCTCTTAGCTGTGTTATCTCATTAAACGAATATATTGCTATGTCAATTGACTTAGTTGCCGAATCTATTCTCTGTCCTAATCTGACTTTTAAATCAGCATCACCAACAGCATTATTGCCCGGCATAGCATAATTATGATCTACTGATTTATTAAAGTAAACTTCAATTTTACCTGTGGATGAAGGATCTGATATAGTTGAAAAATATTTCGGCGAACTTACACTGGTTCCGGTTCCGTTAGTTGAGTATGCCATTGCATAATAAATTTTTCCCGCTTGTAACCCGCTTAAATTAAAGCTGTGATTTGTTGTTTGAACTGCACTGTAAAGTGAATCAGAGAAAATCACCGGCTGTGAAAGTGAATCCGATCTGAAAAATTTCAGCTTACTGTCTCCCGGGTTTTGTGTTGTCCAGCTAATTGTCGCACCATTCGGGCTCAGGTTTGTTTCAAACGGAGGTAAGAGTATTACCGGACCTACATTCTGAACAATATCCGCTGTAAATCTCGGCAGGAACTGATAGCCGCTATTATAAGGTGCGCTGGATTTAAACTGAGCTGCTGCTGCTATGCAGTCAAATGTTCCCGTAGGAATTAATGTCCCGACAAGATTAGTGTTGTTATCAATTCTCATCTGTCCGGTTCCGGATGCATCGGTAACATTGTAATTTGTATTTGCCTGAAATGTACCTGTTGCAGTTGTTGTAAGACCGTTTATTCTTATTAAACTTCCTTCATATTCTTCATGACCATTCCATGTCTGGGAATTGAACTGCTGAAGCGTAATTACGATCGGATCGGGTACAGGATGACCTGAACTAACTATAGAATATGATGGAGTACCGCCGAATGTGGAATAAACTAATTCAGTTAATCCGTTAAAATGACTGAGTTTAGCAGTAACAATTACACTGTCCCCCAGAGAGATTGCAGTCGAAAATTCTGTATAAAAAACTGCTATACCGCCTGTTCCATCCTGAAGGTAAGCCGGACCTCCGAATTCATTTGCAACGGTTACAATCCCGGTTACTGTCTTAAAAGCTCCTGTATCTATTGGCAGTCCCTGCGAATTGTTAATGGTGATTGATGCAATCGGTACAACCTGCGCCTGAGATATGCTGTATAGGAATAAGAAGCTTAATGTGAATATTATTTTCTTCATGTTATTAATTTGAGTTATTATTATTTTATTAATTTGCCTGAATAAGTATTGATGATTGAAGTTGCAATTAAGCCGTTAGGTTCTTCCGAGAGTTTTCTGCTTAATTCTTTATTGATCTGTTCCGGATCATCCTTCACTCCTTTGTCGAGAACATTCTTCTGATATAAAAAATTGTAAGGTGTCACATATTTATACTCGTACTTGTCTGTTATTTCTTTAAATTTAGGCAAGTTTTTTAAAAATAGAAATGACTTATCATCCCAGAATACAAGCTTCCATTCGTCAGGATGTTTGCTGAAATATGAGATTATAGTCTGCTCCATTTCCTGAGGAACTCTTACAAGGTCCGGTGCAAGATAAAGAGAATAATCAAAATCATAACTCTTAAGCTTGCTTTCAAAACCCGGTCTCTTTGCCATCAGAGTATTATATTCACTGAATATTTCATCGTTAAGATTTCTGCTGTCAATAAAATTCTTACTTTCCGGAAAGTTCCATACAAGGAAACCTCCGCTTCCGAAGTGATTCAATGGTTTTTCACCAATGCCGGGAATATTATTAGCTTTCATGAAATCAAACATCTGTGTGGGAATAAAATCCGAATTAATTCCGAAGCCTGATACACGGTAGTATTTCAGATATTCGGAATACAGCTTGTCATTTGGTAAATTGAATATGAAAAACAATAAGCAGGCTTCTATTATGATTTTTGGAACAGGACTTATGTTAAAAAAATTCTTTAATCCATCACTCTTTGAGCTGGTGATTATATAACTCAAGGCAACAGCAAGGAAAATGGTAATGACAATAAGATAGTCAACTGTAAATCTGACTGCTCTTACCGAGTAAATTGCAAATCCAATATATACAAGAGCTGCAAACAAATCCTTTTTCCTGTATGCATAATACAGGATCAATATTCCGCCGAATAAGAACAACTTATAAATGATGGTTACAAAACCTCCGCCGTATATCTCGTCAAACGGTGATCTCCACTCATTTATAGTTTCAAGCAATTTCATTTTGGTGTGGTCATAAGCATAGATGTATGTTTGAAATGAATTCGGATTTATGAACATTACTAAAACAGAAGTTAAAAATATCAGCAGAAGCCTGTATAATTCAGGTTTTGTCAAAGCCGGGATTTCCTTTGAAGAAAACTTGGCGGGTCTCAGATAAATTATGATTTCGGACAATACAAATATTCCCAGAAGAAAAATTCCTGCGATTATACCCATATGCATGTTTGCCCAAAGAAGAAAAATCAGAGGTATAAAGAAAAGTATCTTATGGTTAGATCTGTTGAAATATTTATACTCAGTAATTATATACAAAAGTAGTACAAAAAATAAAAGCGAAATTATGTGCGGGCGGGGAGTGAGCCTGTCCATTATTCCGAAAGTGAGTACCGTAAAGAATATAAATATCAGTGTGTAACTTACTTTGAATTTTCTGAGGACTACATAAAAAAGATAAAATATTAATATGAATACTATAGTGCGGAAAATTGAAAGCGCTGTATAACCTCCGAGATTATATATCCCGTATGTCAGCACGTCCCATCCCCACTCAAAGGGCATCCATTCCTGTCCCTGAGTTACATAACCGAAAATATCTGTTGAGGGCACTTGATTCGTTTCAACAATATACCTACCGGTTGCTAGATGCCAGAATACATCGTCATCACCTGTTATCTTAAAACTTGTTATGAGAATCAGAAATATCGTGAAAAGAATGATCAACCCATAATTGTAAAGCGGGTTATCTATAATTACTGTTTTGGAAGGAACGGATTTTTGAACTGTCTTCTTTTGTTTCTTTGCCAAATTAATAATTTAAACTTCTGCTTTGACATTTTTAGCCACTAATTGTTTCGATAATTGACACAAATTTAATTAGTGAAAATATGTGTTAATTCGTGGCAAAAAAAATTTCAAATATAAAAACGGTAAACTTGAATTTAATAAATATCAGTTGATAGTTTATATCTTACAACCCGGTTATTTTCGGTGTCACCTATGTAAAGTACTTTATTAAAAAATGAAACTCCCATCGGACCGTTAAGCTCGTTCACATTTGAGCCTGCTCCGCCAAAGGATTCGGAAGTTTTTAATTTTCCGGTACTGGAGTATTTGTATAAAGAGTCTTTTGAATTATCCGTTACATAGATGTTTGTGTTATTATCTACAGTTACTCCCTCCGGTGTCCCGATCTGAATATTTAAAATATCTACATTGTCTTCCGGAAGAAATTTTGGATCATACGTTCCTTTAACATTATCATACACAAACCATAAAACTTTGAATCCGAAATCAGGAGAGTCTCTTGTAATTATAAAATCAGTAAGATTGCCTGTGAATGTTGTAACTGCAGAAACCAAATCAATGGAATAAACTCCGTTTCCTGTAACCTGAAAACCGCTGAGTGAAGTGACCGAAGTAACAGAATCGATACCGTAAATTTTCAGCAGTGCATTGTCAGGATCTAAGGTATTGGTATTGTCCGGACCGACTCTTGTGACAATGTAACTGTTATCCGCAAATACACCGACGCCGGTAAACCTTCTGCTTCTGCTCGACAGCGGGGTAGGGTAGTCGCTTGTCATCAGAGGGATCTTGGATGCGTTTGAAAGCAATCCTCCGACCGGGACCAAATTAATTCTGTATAAAACACTTATTGTATCTAAAAACAAAGGAGATATAGTATCTGCAATGACAAGAAGACTGTAATTATAATCCTGCGCAACTGCTCTGGGATTTCGTATCGGCATTACTCCCTGCTGTATTCCCGACAGATCAAGCTGCACCAACTGATTGTTCTTTGAATCTGCAACATATACAAGTGGCTCTCTTCCAAGCAGAACTGCTTCAGGCTGATTGAACTGACCCCATACAGGATATTGCTGAACGTAAGTAGGCTCGCTGATGATCGGCGGTCCCCCGGTATTTGTCAGCGGAAAATCCGATAAGCTTGTTTTATCAGCACATGATGAGATTACAATTACGATAAGAGAAAAAATTAATAATGAATATTTCATAAAATTTATACCTTAGTTTTTGTTAGGTAATAACAAATTTACCGAAAATCTCTGGGCAAGTCCAAGTAAACTATAATTGGAAATCGAATAATCAAAATTTAAATGAGCAAAAGAGACAGGAACTCTCACTCCTATACCTCCGGAAAAATTTTCATCATCTACATTTATCTTATATCCACCGCGGAAAAATAAATAATTCCTGTATGCATACTCTACTCCTAAAGTAAGATTTTCTGCATTATCAGTCGGGCTGTTTAGCTGTATTGAGGTAGTAATTCTGTTGTCTCTGTTTTGATATGGCTCGATCGCAAAGCCCAGCTGAAAATTTGTCGGAGGCGGATACTTCTGGAATGTGCTCAGTGTCTGCCCGTTTACTAAAGCGACGCTTCCGCTTGGAGAAACCTGGCTTCCGAAATTCGAGATCATGATCGCAAATCTCGATGTGCCAAGCCCCGTTCTGTAGAAAGTAGCAAGATCACCGAGCACTCCGTGCATGTATAAACCACCGAGATCTTCTCTTACATATTTGATCGTTGCACCAAAAGAAAACTGCTCCGTCATTTGTCTTGCATAAGATAGACCTATGGATATATCCGAAAACTTAAATGTTTCACCGGTTCCTGTTGGCTGATATTCCGTTGTAACATTCATATCATCCGTGCTTAGAGAAATCACATTCAATCCTATCGCATTGCTGCCTCCGAAATGATACACAGCTCCGAAATCGGCAAGCTTTGTATCAACGAACCATTGCGTATAAGAAGCCGTTATTCCATTCTCCTTAAACGCCACAAGCCCGGCGGGATTGTATTGCAATGATGTAATATCATCTGACACTGCTACAAAAGATTCTGCCATACCGGTTGCTCTTGCGCCGGTTCCGATCTTCAGGAATTGCAGTGATGTCGTACCTGTCCGCTGTCCTCCGAGATTCGGAAAGAGCTGAGCGAAGGAAATATTTGCATTTAAAATACACATAATGAACATTCCTAATTTAAAAGTGTATTTGGTCTGTCTAATGAAAATTTTTTTAAAATTATTTTTTATCATATTTTACATTTGCAAAGAAATTCCAAACAAAATATTCGTCGGTGTAAGATACCTCGACGGATTATAAGGATAAGGTGTAATCGGCGCCTGAAGATCCGGATACAAAGGATCGTTTACATAATTCGGTGTCGGCTGACCGTACTCATACGCTGTACCGGTTACCGGATTTAATATTGTTGAATTTAATGTGTTGAATAAATTTGTGACCGAAAGACTTATGACAAACTGAAGATCATTCACAAAAATATATTTATCCAGATCAAGATTTACCCAGAACCAGTTAGAGCCGACTTCTCCGTTTATGTTGTTAAGATCCGGTGCATATTCAGGACGGCCGTTAGGAAGGTAGCCAACCAGTGTCTGCGGTGTATATCTTTTACCCGACTGGAAAAATATCCTGGCTTTTAAAGAAATATCATCGAGTATATTCTTGCCGAACCCGAATAAACCTTTTCCCTTCTCGGCATTAAAATATAGGTTAGCGCTTGCCTGAAAAGGCTTGTCCCATGACAGAAATATCTCATTTAAATTTTCACCACCGCCCGTCGTAGCAACTAAATAGCCGTTATCAGAAGTCGAGCTTTTTCCAGTTGCAATAGCATAAGTGAAATTAAATTTTCCGTTAAACCATCCGCCGATTCTTTTCTTGTACTCAACTTCTACTCCCCTTAAACGCGCATAATCCTGATTGAAGTAGGTAATGAAAGATTGACCAAGAAGTCTGCCGCTGTTTATTAAAATGCTCTTTGTCTGAACATAGTCGTAAATATTCTTATAATAAGCAGTCACCGTGAGCACATCATCATTTGTAAACTGGTTTCTAATTCCGAGTTCATAGGCTACAGTAGTTTCCGGATTCAGATTCGGATTTCCGAATTTCTGGAAAGTTGACTGCGCTGCCTGAGGTGTGAGCTTTGCATATACAAACTGCGGCTTTGGTCTTTTTGAAAAATGACCGTATGAAAAGAAAAGTGTTTGGTTATTTGTTACAGGATGTGAAATTCCCAGTCTCGGTGAAAGATTCATCTTCATTCTCCTGCCGAACAGATTGTAAGTATCATCATAATATGCTGCGCGGGTTTCGTCAGGAATTGTTTCAACATCCGGATTTGCAACTGCATCATCTACATATTTCCCCGGAAGCCAGTAGTCCAGTCTCAATCCGTAATTTAAAATCATTCCTTTAAATGTCAGACTCTGCTGTCCGTAAATATTTCCGAATGCGGGATAGACAGCATAGATATCATTATTCAATCCGAGCGGTTCAATCCATGGCTGATAAATATCTATTAGCTGCATCTGCTGAAAGCTTGCTTCTGCACCAAGCTTTATTTCGCTGTTGACGCTGTAGTTATGAATATAGTCAAACCTTACTGAAGTCTCATCAACAAAATGATCATGCCATGTGAACGGATTTCCTACATCATAAAATCCGTCTCCGGGAATGAGTCCGGTTCTTAAACTGTCTATGTAATAATACTGGAACGGCGGTCTTGTAACATCCAGCGGTTCATTATACTCATCCCAGTTTTTGCCGTTTGCATCAACACGAAGCTGTGTGTAAAACTTGTTCAGCTTTACTTCATAAAATGTCTGCGGGCTGGTCGTCTGAGACCAGTTTATTGTGTTGAAGTAACTGTTTTGTGTATAAGTAAGCGCGCTGTCGAGTATTTGTTCGAAGTCATATTGATATCCGGGAGACGGCTCCTGATATTCGAGATTTGTCTGAAGTGTTGAAGAATTTTGATTTATTGAGACAGACTGGTTGTATGAATAATTAAGCTTTTTAGTTTGATCTAAACGCCAGGTAGCTTTGCCGAGCCAGTACCAGGCATTATCCTGTCTCGGAGCGAAACTCGTTCCGCCGAATGTAGTCGAATAAACCTGAGAAGCTTTTTTACCTCCGTCATTGACAAAAAACCCATCGGACAATCCCATGAAGAAACTTCCGAACAAGGTTATTTCTCCCGGTGTCTTTATATTCAGTGATTTTAATAAAAATTTTGTGATCGGTTCAGGACCGCTTGCATTCATTTCAAGAACATCGGTATTAAAGCTTGTTCCGGAATTCTTATTTACTCCGAAATTGTCCCGTTTATATGACAGGTAAAAATTTATGTCATCATACTTTCCTTCCTTTGTTCTTACATTCACGACACCGCTTGTCGCCTGTCCGTATTCAGCGTTGTATCCTCCGGTTATCACTTCAACTTCCTCAAGGGAATTTGCCGAAAGCTGAAGTCCGTAACCTGTTCCCGAAAGCGGATCCTGCACAGATACTCCGTCCACAAGATATGAATTTTCGTAATTCCTACCGCCTCTTATATGGATTTCATTATCATCCTTTACAACGCCTGCCTGCTGTGTTATGACATCAGTTACATTGGTCACAATTGATTTGTTAATGTCATCGCTGGAAATAATATGGCTGCTGCTGGTCTGTTCAATGTCCATTAAAGGTCTGTCGCCCACAACTTCAATTTCCTGATCAACGGTAAATGATGTAGCCTTAAGTACAACGTTAAAGTTTTTGTCCACCTCTTCCTTCACATCAATGTCAGTATATTCAACTGTTTTAAATCCTTCTACCTCAACCCTTAAAGTATATATCCCGGGAGAGATCTCTTCGATCTTATACTTTCCTTCATAATCAGAAATTGCACCTAAGTATGTTCCCACAAGCTTTAAAGTAACACCATCCAAAGGAATTCCCGCTGAATCAGTTACGGTACCGGAAATTGAACCGAATTTCTCCTGAGAGTACGATACTGATGAAATGAAAATCAAAAATAAAATCAATAAATATTTTTTCATAATTATTTAATTTTATATCTCAGTAATGATTACTAATTATCAAGTATTAACTAAAGTAACACATTCTGCCATTTTGAAAAAAAGAAACGAAGTTAGTGCTATTAAAGAATCCAATAATAGAATTTAATAAAAGTGATTGGATTGTTCGCTTCGCTCAGAATGACAAAATGATTTTTGTCGTAACTACAACTATCAACTATCAACTATCAACTATCAATTATCAATTATCAATT